>MGRI01000037.1:18058-30321 GCA_001798105.1 Deltaproteobacteria bacterium RIFCSPHIGHO2_02_FULL_40_11 | reverse complement strand
GGGGACTGGCTTGGCGGAAATTAAAAGCGCTCAAAGAACTTAAAAAAACAAAATTGAGCTACGAAGATTTAGTTCAATAGCCAATCAAACGTCGAATTTTTTGGCCTGTTTTTTCTACCGAATGATCCATATTTTGCTGTGTCAAGCGTTTGTATTTTTTTAATCCTTTTTGATTTTCTAAAATCCACTCTTTTGCAAAGCTTCCACTTTTAATTTCTTTTAAAATCTTCTTGAAAACTTTTTTCGTTTCGAATGGAACGAGCCTCGGACCCCGGGTCATCCCGCCATAGTGGGCGGTGTGACTGATCGCCTTTGCCATCCCAGAAATCCCGCGTTCGTGTAATAAATCCACAATGAGTTTTACTTCATGAAAACATTCAAAATATGCGGCTTCGGGTGAAACGCCAGACTCCGTCAGCGTTTCAAAGGCCATTTTCATAAGCTCCACAACCCCACCACACAAAACTGTTTGTTCGCCAAAGAGATCTGAAATGGTTTCTTCGCGTACGGTCGTTTGAAAAACGCCTCGCTTCCCACAGCCTGAAGCTTTGGCGTAACGCAGTGCCAATTTCTTTGTATGCCCGGAAAAATCTTGATGAATGGCCATTAACGAAGGAAGTGCATCTCCTTTAAGATAAGCTTCACGCAATTTTGGCCCGGGTCCTTTGGGCGCAATTAAAAAAACATCGCTAAATGAAGGCGGAACAATTCTTTGATACGTTAAGTTAAATCCATGGGCAAACATGAGCGTCATGCCAGGATTTAAAATAGGTTGCACATAACGGTCATACACCTCTTTTTGAAATTCATCGGGCAATAAAAAGCAAATCAGCGTTGCGCCTTGGAGGGCATCCCCAATGGGACGCGCTAAAATTTTATCTTTTTTGGCCTTCTTAAAACTGGAACTTTGGGGACGCAATCCAACCACAACATCACAGCCACTGTCTTTTAAATTTAAGGCTTGGGCACGCCCTTGCGAACCATATCCTAAAACACAGATTTTTTGTGAATGTAAATTCCCCAATGAAATCCGGCTTGTTCGATAGATTTTCATTGTGGTCTGTCTTAGGACAAGTCATAATAGTTGTCAATGCGATACCATAAAGGGTTCTCGGAAAAACACTGGAAGTTCCTTTATTCACTCGATGCATTTCTCTTTGCAGTTGCCATTTTTTATATGCTCACCTTGATTTTGGAATCTGGATTTCCACTGGGAATGCGTCAAAAAATATTTTTAGGCTACATTAATCTTTTTGTCATTGGTTTATCCCTGTTTGAACTCATGATTAAATTTCTACTCAGTACCTCAAAATCCTATTTTTTTGGTGACGAATTTTGGGATTTTCTGTTTACAAACTTACTTTTTATCTGTGTCCTCTATGTCGGATACGTACATTTTATGAAGTTGGGGCTGCCCTTTCACCCTGCCATGCTGGTTACCCCACAACATGAGCACTTTATTTTATTAAGAATTATTCTCATTATTACGGTTTTGGTCCAATTTAAAGAATTTAATCGAATTCTTTTGGGACTCAAAATTCAACCCGTTCAACTTTTGGTGGGCGGCTTTTTTATTCTTGTGCTTTTAGGAACTGTGATTCTTTCACTCCCTTTATCGACTGTAAATCCCATTTCTGTTTTTGACGCGCTCTTTATGTCTACTTCTGCAACCTGTGTCACAGGACTCATTACACTCGAAACAAGTACAGATTTTACTTTTTTTGGACAAATTGTACTTTTGGTGCTCATTCAAGTAGGGGGCTTGGGAATCATGACCTTGGGGTCTTTTATTGCGCTTCTTTTACGCGGCGGCCTTGGCATTGAAGGTCGAAAAATTATGGGAGAAGCCGTTGAATATAAAGCACACCATCAATTAAGTTCTCTTTTAGGGAGGATTATTCGATTTACATTTGTCATGGAAGGCATTGGGGCAGCCATTTTTACGTGGCGCTTCTATGGCCAATTTCATGATTTCTATAAGTCTTTATATTATGGTATTTTTCATGCCATTTCTGCCTTTTGTAATGCAGGATTTGCACTTTTTTCAGATAGCGTCATTGGATTTCAAAAAGATCCTTATTTTTTAATCACCATGTCTATTTTGATTATTTTAGGCGGCATCGGGTTTTTAGTTATTGCGGACATGCGACATTACTCAAAGACAAAAGGATTTAATTTAAAACATTTGGCCGTTCAAACAAAAATTGTGCTTTCCATTACCGCGGTATTGCTTGTCGTAGGAACTGCTTTAATTTTCTTTCTGGAATACGAAGGTCAACTCAAACACTTGTCTTTAGAATATAAACTTTTAAATGCTTTCTTTATGTCTGTCAGCCCCCGAACAGCGGGTTTTAATTCGATTCACGTTGGACTTTTAAATCCGGCGACCCTTTTAACCATTATGCTTTTAATGGTGATCGGCGGAGGGTCAGGATCCACCGCAGGAGGCATTAAAGTCAATACCCTTGGGGTGCTTTTTAGTCTTTTAAAAGCGACTGTTTTAAATAAAGCAAAAGTAATCATTTTTGAACGCACCATCCCCACGACCACCCTTCATAAAGCCATTGCAATTACATTTTTTTCGGCCCTCATCACCATGGGGGCGGCCCTTTTTATTTTAATTCATGATCACAGGGCATTTACAAAAACCATATTTGAAGCCATTTCCGCATTTAATACCGTAGGGCTTTCCATGGGGCTTACCACACAGCTGAGCGATTTTTCAAAATTGGTGATCACACTTTTAATGTTTGTTGGCCGTGTGGGGCCTGTATCTTTTGTCGCCGCCCTGGCACAAAAAGAAAAAGAAGAAGCCCACATCAACTATCCCGAAGAAAATATTTTGGTGGGGTAAACGCATTAAAGTATTGATCTAAAAATCCGATAAGCGTATGAGGTGTACTTATGAAACAATTTGCCGTCCTTGGCCTAGGTGATTTTGGAATGAATTTAATTGAGACCCTTTCCAAAGGGGAAACGCAAATTATTGCCATTGATATCGATAAAACAAAAGTGGCCAAAGCCAAAGACATGGTCACCCATGCCCTTCAATTGGATAGCACCAATGAAGCTGCCCTTTTAGAAGCAGGCCTCAACGAAGTCGATACCGCTGTGATTTGTATGGGAAAAGACATTCAAGATAATATTTTAACCACGGCCATTTTAAAGCGTATGGGAATTCCAGAAATTATTGCCCGAGCTTCGTCCTCCATCCATGAGCAAATTTTAAGAGAAGTGGGCGCACACCGCATTGTAAACCCAGAAAAAGACAGTGGCATTCGCATTGGTCGCCAACTGCTTTATTCCAAACTTGAAGATTCTGTCGATTTGTCTCAAGGTTATGTCCTGGCCGACGTTCATGTTCCAGGACAAATGGTCGGAAAAACCATTGGGGACATTAAATTTCGAACCAAATACAAAGTAAACGTCATTGCGCTCAAAAAGACCAAAAAATTAGGCCGAAGGGCAGACGATCAATCTGTTGTTCAAGAATACAATAGTCTTCCCACCGCAGAAGATATTTTGGAAAAAGATATGATTTTGGTTTTGGTGGGGCAAAAGGACGATATTGATCGCATTGCAAACCTCGATTAACAAAAAAAATCCATTTTACGCATAATAGAAGGAGATAATATTCTGTTGTCTGGGCCCCTCCGCCCGGTGTAGATCCTCCCATCCAACAGAATATTATCTCCTTCTATGATCCAACAAAGTAAATATTTTAAAATGCAGTCCCTTTTTTCACGCGCTCTAGTTTTTTCTGCATCAGACTGACAAGATCATCATAAGACTTGGTCGTAATCACATGATTAAATTGCCCTTTAAAACTTTCTGTCCACCAATCGCCTTCCAAGTTGATATCATAAATTTTCCAAGTATCTCCTTTTTGAATCAGGTGATATTCCACATTCACCGATTTTCCTTCTTTTCCTTTGATGGCGGCAGTACAGGTTAAAGAAACACGATTTTTTTCTTTCAAGGGGACTTCTTTTTTATATTTTAAATTTACTTCGTCAAAAAAATCTTTCCCTCGGGGGTATACAATTTCTTCGACAAGCTGTTTTAAAATGTCCACAAACTCTTTTTTTGATCTTTCATTTTTCCAATATTTTTCTTGCCACTTTTTGGGCATGGAAAGCTCTGCCAAAAGTTCAAAATCCATGTATTTTGAAATTTCAGAGTGAAATTTTTCATTTTGTTGTCGATAGGTTTGAAAGCGGCTTGGATCTTTTGCGGCAACATCTCTTTTTTTAGAATCTGGAACAATATGGCTTTGAACAAGCTCTGTCATTTTTTCAAGCGCATCCTTGGGAGAGCCCTCTGCGTAAAGCGCGGGATACCCCCATAAAAAAACAGTTAAGATTAAATAAAGTTTTAAATAGTGTTTCATGTCTTTCTCCTTTCTTACGCAACCAGGGACAATCCCTCACAATTTACGTTTTCAATATCAATTCCCATCAATTTTAAAATCGTTGGGAACACATCCACAGATCTAATTTTTCGGTGCAGTTCAATGGGGTGTGAAATGGCTAGCGGCACATGCATATGATCGATGTGAAGCGATCCATGGGAAGCTTTATGTTCAGGCCATTCGTGGGCGAGTCTGAGATCAAACCCCGGATTGCCACTTACAATTAAATCGCCTGCCCTGGGAGATTTAAAAATTTGTAGCAATTGAACCAAGGCATCTGGATGCGCCTGAAAAAAGGTCTTATCCAAACTTTCCTGGGAAGTCAGCTGATTGGGAAGTTTTTCAAATAAAAAGGGATCTTTACCTTTGGTCTGATAGAGAATTTTTTCACCCTCACAGTGGATCCAAGCCTCGCCTTCATGATTTCGAATATAAATTTTTTGGTTTTTGTCTACGCCTGCCACCCAGGCAATTTCTTTTCGTTTCGAAAGCTGATCAACCAGTTTTTCAAGTCCTTCCACAGAACTTCGCTCGCGCCATCCTTTTCCATTTTGAACATAAATATGCGCCATGGCGTTACCAGACTGCATAACAGCAACATCAAATTTTCGTTTAAATATTTTGGGGTAATAAAAAGTCTCATATCCCAAACTTTGTATAAATCCCACCAAATCGAAATGCGTGTGTGTGGCAGACAATCCATGATCTCCGGCACATACAAATAAAGTATCGTCTAAAATTTTTTGTTTTTCTAACGTTTCTAAAATTTTCCCAAGCGCTTGATCAAAATGGATATATGCATCGATTACTTTTTCGGAAAAAGGATGGGTGTGGTGCGACAATTCATCCACAGCAGGCAATGCCAAAAATAAAAAATCTGATTTTTGGTGTAAAGACTTTTGCGCCAATTGAACCAATTTTTGATCTACGGTTTCCCAATCGTCTGTGTAATGTGCGTAGAGCGCATACAAAGCTTTAATCCAATTTCCATGGTTTTTAAAAAATGAAACCCCTCGACTCACTGGATTAAAAATATTGGAAGATCCTGGAAATTTTTCAAAGAGCGTTTGCACATTTTTTGAAATATCGCGATTAAAAAAGTAACTTTCGATGCCCACGTAACTTCGATATGCATGCAAATCGACCACTTTTCGGTTTGAAAAACGCTCTCGATCAAACCACCGAATGCCAGGCACGTTACAGGTTCCTGGATAAAACCCCGTTAAAAAGGGCAAATACGCAGGGCCCGTTGTGGAAGGAAAAACCGTGGTTGCCCGTGTAAACGTCCCTTTGGAGACAAAACACTTAAAAAAATTCGGCATACGGCCTTCATCTAAAAGACGCCCAATCACATCGGGCCTGGAACCATCCAATAAAATAAAAATGCATTTTTTGTATGTTTTTTCCATCTTTATGCCACTTTTTTCTTTGACTCCTGGTGTGAGGTCTCTACGGCATGAATCCGCCGAATTTTAGAAGCATCTAAGCTATGAGCCCTTCGAATTTGGCTAATTTTTAAAAGCCGCTCTTCAGCCAAATGATTGGCTGCCAAATGAGGTAAAATGTTTTCGTCATCTGCAATTTGAAAAATCCGCTTTAAATTATAATAAATATTTCGCGTTAAAATTTGTGCCCGCGGCGCTGAATAGCCTTCCAGCTCCAAAGCGACGTTAATGAGGCCACCGGCATTCACCACATAATCTGGCGCATATAAAATGCCCCTCTCTTTTAAACGTTTGGCGTCTTCGTCTTCTTGCAATTGATTATTGGCAGAACCCGCAATAATTTTACACTTTAAAAGCGGAATGGTTTTTTCATTTAAAACGCCCCCCAAAGCGCAAGGTGCAAAAATATCACATTTTTTTTGGTAAATATCGTTGCTGTCTACAATTTCAATTTTAAATTTTTCCTTGGCCGCTTGACAAAGCTTTGGATCAATATCGCAGGCAATCACTTTTGCACCATTTTGAATGAGAAGCTCCACCAAATGCATGCCCACATGCCCCAGCCCTTGAACACAAACCGTTAGGCCTCGTAATGTTTTTTGATCAAACTGTCGTTCAATACTGGCAAGCATGCCTTGAATCACACCATAGGCGGTCATGGGCGATGGATCGCCACTTCCGCCATGGGCTTTGGAAAGGCCCACCACGTATTGGGTTTCCATAAATACAAATTCCATGTCATTGACATCGACGCCGACATCTTCTCCCGTTAAAAATTGCCCATTCATGCGCTGAATAAATGCACCAAAAGCGCGAAACAAACTTTCTGATTTTTCGTGTTTGGGATCTCCAATAATGACCGCTTTTCCACCCCCAAAATTTAAGCCACATGCTGCAGACTTATAGGTCATGCCTTTGGAAAGCCGAAGCACATCTTCCAAGGCTGCTTCTTCTGTCGGATAGGGCCACATGCGGGTTCCCCCCAGCGCAGGCCCCAAGACACTGCTATGAATGGCAATAATGGCCTTGAGCCCAATTTCAGGTTGATTGCAAAAAACCACCTGTTCATGTTCTAAGTCCTTGAAAAGCTTCAGTTTTGTCGACATACCGCCCCCTTTCACACGTTTACGATCGTACCTTCTTACTTATCGGAAAAAGGGAGGGGAAGTTGAACCAACTCGGAGTCTGCCCCCATCTGAAAAAAACTTTACAAATACGATGTATTATCGTATCATTTATCGTATATGAAAGTGACCGCCCTTCTTCCTGACCAACTTGTCAAAGATGTAAAACACTTATCGAAAGGAAAAAACATTACAAATGCTTTGGTGATTGCGTTAAATGAATGGCTTTCTTCTAAGAAGATACAAATTTTAAATAAAAAAATAGGGCAATACCCTCTTCGATTTCAAAAAGGCTATTCAGCGACTTCTATTCGAAAACTGAATCGAGCCTAAATGATCCTTGTTGACACTTCCATATGGATTGAATTTTTTAAGGGGCGCCCTTTATATTACAATACACTTTCGAAATTATTAGAAAACAGAGAGATTATCGCCATAGAATGCGTTTTTGGTGAACTCTTACAAGGTGCGCGTTCTTTTCAAGAAAAAACACTGATTAAACGTTATTGGTCATTACTCCCTAAAATAGAAGAAGAGGGAATTTGGCTTATGGCTGGAGAGTCCTCTTCATACAAAAAACTCCACTCAAAAGGAATTGGAATCATCGATCTTGCCCTTTTATCAGCAGCACGCATCACGCAATCTAAAATCTGGACTTTGGACAAAAAACTCTTATCCGTTCTTAACCCTACAGAAATCTTTTTGAGTTAACTTAAAAAGTGGCCATTCATACGCTGAATAAATGCGCCAAAAGCGCGAAACAAACTTCCTAATTTTTTGTACTTGGAATCTCCAATAATCATGGCTTTGAAGTCGTGTTTAAAATAAGATTTGGACACTGTGCAGGTAAGTTTCCTAGGATTTTCAGCTGATCAATAGCTAAGGCACCTTGTTTCACAGCTTCTATAGCAGGAATTAAATAATCTTCTTCATTGGATGGAATTACAATGACAGTTTGTCCTTCGATACGAACATAGTTGGAAGGCTTCCCCATAATTCCTGGATACTGCTTTATAAAATCTAAATATTGACTTTTTTCTACAATAACCGCTTGTTGTGTTGGGCTTATCATCACATAATTTGCAGGTTTTTCTGCAATGCCTGTGTAGTAACCAAGATTTGTTTGAACTTCTTTGGAGGATAATAAAATAGTTTCCTTTCCATCTATCATGACGTGATTTGCTGGCTTTCCTTTAATCCCCATTTGTTTTTTCATAAAAGAAGCATATTCAGCATGGGGAACGATTAAATAAGGAAGCGCGACCACTTCATCCTTTTCAATAAGTACATGATTTCCAGATTTTCCAACAATGCCGGTTTTGCTTTTTAAAAAATCAGTATATTCATCATAGGGGATGAGAATTGACTCTGCTTTATGGATTACAAGTCTATTTGCCGGTTTGTTTACAAGGCCTGTGTATTTTTTTTGAATAATGTGTGGGTCAAATGCCCATAATGAACTTGAAAGTAAAAAGACTCCAAAAAATAATAAAATTTTTAATTGTTCCTTCACATTATGCTTATCGGAAATTGAAAAAGAACCATTAGCAGGATGTAATTACCAAGGGAAATTGCCCAAAAAAGTTACTGCCACCTATATGGCAGTGGAATGGAAAGAAAAAATGGCTGGCTTGGACATTTTTAGGGATGTCCAACCAGCTATTTTTTTTGACGTATTCCTACATGATGCTTCGCATCCTCAGGATGATCTAACCTCCGCCGGAGGAGGTTGGGACAAGTCCCGAAAGGGGAACCTAAAACGAGAGAACAACTTTCACGAGCGTGTTTTATGTTTTGCCTCATTGGCCAATGCATCAATTTCTGCTTGTGATAACGAGGATTGATTGGAACGAAAAAAGATCTTAAAATAAACCTTTAAAACTTTGACCATCCAGGGTTTAAGCCTTGATCGAAGCCAGGTATCAGCTGCCCGGCGGGGGGCTTCGACAAGCGTGGGATAGGGATGAATGGTTTGAGAAATTTTTTTAAGGCCGAGGCCGTGATTCATGGCAAAAACAAATTCTTGGAGGATATCTCCGGCATGCGCCCCCACGATGGCGGCCCCTAGGATTTTATCTTTTCCTTTTTGTGTAACGACTTTTACTTTCCCAGAATCTTGGCTATCGCACACGGCGCGGTCCAAGTCTTTCAGATCGTAGCAGGTCACATCATGGGAAATATTTTTTACTTTGGCTTCGGTCTCTGAAAGCCCCACTCTGGAAAGTTCTGGATCGGTATACGTACACCAAGGCACCACACGATCCTCAAATTTTGATTTTCCTGGAAAAAGCGCATTTCTTAAAATGAGTCTGGCTTGAGCATCTGCAAAATGTGTAAATTGATAACTTCCTGCGACATCGCCACAAGCATAAATATGGGAAGCCGAAGTTTGTAAATAAGCATTTACACCAATGCCACGCGGAGTTGCCTCAACCCCAGCTTTTTGAAGCTCAAGTCCATCGATATTGGCGCGCCTTCCTGCCGCCACCAAAATGGCATCGCACGCAATCTGATGCGATGCCCCTTCTTTATCTGTGTAACTTACAACATGTTCTGTTTCACCATGTAAAACATGTGTGAGTTTCATTTCATGAATCATCGTAATTTCATCTTTCTTAAAACTTTCGATCACATAATTTCTTAAATCTTCATCTTCTCTGGGTAAAATGGTTTTACCCATGTCCAAAATTGTAACTTTCGCCCCAAACCGTGCAAAACACTGTGCCAATTCTGAACCAATAGGGCCGCCTCCAATCACAACAAATCTTTTGGGAAGTGTTCTTAAATTCCAAATATTATCACTTGTTAAACATTTTTCCGGTTTGCACCCTGGAATGGGAGGAATGACAGGAGAAGAGCCTGTTGAAATTACGATTTTTTTTCCAACCAGCACTTCTTTGCCATCTGTGAGTTCATGCGGGTTTTTAAAAGAATACTTTCCAAATTTTACATCCACTCCAAGGCCCTGAAATCGTTCGGGCGAATCGTGGGGTTCAATTTTGGCTTGAATGGCACGCATGCGATCCATAATATTTGAAAATGAAACCTCATAGTCACATTTTTGAATGCCATATTTTTGATGATCTTTCATAGTGCCAATGATTTTCGCCGATCGAATTAAAGCTTTAGAGGGAACGCACCCTGTATTGAGACAATCGCCCCCCAATTTATGTTTTTCAATGAGGGCAACTTTAGCACCCAGTCCTGCCGCCCCCGCTGCCGAGGTTAAGCCTCCAGATCCCCCGCCAATCACGATCAAATCATATTTCATTTAAGTTTCTCCTTGAGTTCTTTTTGTTTTTTTCGAAAAAGTTTTGGAAGGAACGATAAAATAATGACCAAGACAAAAGGCCCCCAAACTTCAATTTGTGTCCACACTTTGGGATCTGTTAAAGAAACTTTGGAAGCCGCATTTCCAAGACTGACATAAACAAATGTCCCTGGAAACATCCCCAAAATATTTCCAAAAAAATAATCTTTTGTTTTTACATCTGTAAGGCCAAAAGCGTAATTTAAAACATTAAAGGGAAAGATGGGAATGAGCCGCGTCCAAAGCACCACATAAAATCCATGCTGCCCTATCCCTTCATTTAAATTTTGAATTCGACCGCGCAAAAGTTTGCTTGCAACATCTCGCCCCAAAAAACGAGCCACCCAAAAGGCCAAGAGTGCGCCCAAATTGGCAGAAAGTGTCACCAAAACCACGCCCCAAAAAATACCAAAAATTAAACCGCCTAAAAGGGTCAGCACCGATCCTGGCAGTGCAAATACGACAGCACAACTATACAGAACAATATAAATAAATGGTGCCCATGCCCCTTGGGCTTGAATCCAACTTTTTAAATTTTCAAGATTGTTTTGGGATAAAAGATCTTTGAGGGGCGTCAAAAAATACAGTCCTAAAATCACTGTAAGAAAAATAACCGCACTTAAAATTTTTCGGTTCATTTATAATTTTTTAAAATAAAACTTCTTTGTAATCCCCGTATATGTTTTTCCAGAAACTTCAGCATAAGGGTAAATAAAATAGTTTAAAGGCTTTCCTTTTTGCTTGGGGCTGAGCACAATGTCTCGCCCCTGGCTAAACTGAATGCGATTACTGGGAAGGGCGCCAAAATATTTTTCGATTTTGCCTGTTTTTTTGGCCTCGGTGGCATCGACCGGAATCCAACCTTTTTGATGATCATAGGCCGATGCCCAACAATGATATCCTAAAATTTCACCTTCTTTTTGATCAACCGGCATGGGAAACCCAATTTCAAAACGTCCTGGAATATTTTCACTTCGGTTTAAAGCAATAAATAAAGAATGGAAATCCGTACAATTTCCCCGTTTGGTACTACAGGCCCAAACGGCATCGCCATTGCCCCACCCTTTGCCACTTTTATCATACGTCATGATTTGAACCGTGTAGTCATACAAGGCCCTAATTTTTTCATGCGTATTCGAAGCCTTTTTAGTTTGTTCTTTTGCCAGGGTTTTAATTTCTGGGAAAATCGGAACCCACTGATCCGGGCCTTTATATAATGCAGGATCTAAAAAATTCTTATTACTCTTTATGCCGCGATCTGGAAAACGTTTAATTTTATATTGAAACGTTAACGTTTGGGTCTTTTTTTTTGTTTTTCCCTGAAGATAAAGCATGCGATTCCCATACTTTTTTTCCTGCGTTACTTTTTGAGGCCAAGAAGATAAAGATTTAAAAGACAAAATCTTTTGGCTTTCATCTTCTACAGGATAAGGCACCCATAAAGATAAGGGTTGATTTTCTTTTTGGGCAGGTTCAATCGTCACTTCATAGGTAAATTCATAGACATGGGGCACCTCAAACGGAATTTGAGATGCCCATGCATGTGCACAAAATAAAAAAAGAAGGACACCAATAATTTTATTGAAGATCAACAATTTCTTCGTCTTTAAAGGTGTAACGCGCAGTTTTATTGCCCTGATTATCGGCAGGGTGCTTATGCACTTTTTGCTCTGTGACAACCAAGTTGCCAGCCTTTGGGTTTAGCCAAAAATCAAGATCGTAGAGTCTTCCAGGTTCTCCAACGACTTCAAAGTCTGTACACGCAAAATAGCCTTTGTTTTTCAAAATGCGCACAGGGTCATGAATTTTTGAAAACCGAAGAGTTAACATTTTTTGTTCCTGATCATCATAAATTTGAAAGGTTCCGTCTAAAGTTTTGGAATTTGTTTTACTTTGAATATACGCCTTCATCGCTGTTTTAATTTCCAAAACTGAATAATTTTTCTGGAGCTCTAAACGCGTACTCCCAGGAT
>MGRI01000037.1:2186-18018 GCA_001798105.1 Deltaproteobacteria bacterium RIFCSPHIGHO2_02_FULL_40_11 | reverse complement strand
CTTCCATCTCTTCATCGTCGTTGTTTTCGTCTGAAGGTTCTTCATCTTTCGCTTTATCTCCTGGGTGCTCAGATCCCGGATGCTCTGATCCTGGATGTTCCCCAACAGCCGTCCCTGGATGCTCATGACTTTTTTGCCAAACAAAATAGCCTCCAAGTCCTAAAAGAAGAACCACGATTAAGCCAATAATGTATTTCATTTTTTTATCTCCTTATTTTAGATCCCCACAATAGCTGGGATGACATTTACGCTATCTTCATTTCAAGTCTTCGACAATAGAAATTTGTTTCACAAAAACTTTGGGATCATGCGTCGGAAGTGCGCAAATCCCTTCTTCACACACATAGGCTGTTACTTTCTTTTGAATGGCATATTTAGATTGCGCCAAGGGGATCACTTCGCCTTGGATTTCAAGATCTGTGCCTTCTTCCATAACCCCTAAAATTTTATTGGGCACAAACGTTTTTCGAAGCTCAGAAAGTAAGATTTCAGCCTCTTCTTTTTTCCCTTTGGGGGTTACAATCATAATTTCTTTGGGTTTATCGAAAGCATAATCCACAGCCAAAAGCATTTCTGAAAGGGCGGCAGCGCGTTCCATTAAAATTTTAGAAAACGCTTTCAATTCTTTTTCAAACCGCACTCGATACGCATCTTTCGTTGTAAATTCTTTGAGTCTCACTAAATTTAAAAGCGCCACAGAGTTTCCAGAAGGTTCTGCGCCATCATAAGCTGGTTTTTCTCTGGCCAAAAGCGCCTCATGGTCATGGCTGGTCATAAAAAATCCACCTGCATTTTTGTCTTCATGGTTTTTTTCAAGCGTTTGATCGAGTTCAATCGCTTTTTTTAACCACTGAATTTCAAACGTGGTTTCATACACATCCAAAAGCGCTTGTGTGAAAAAAGCATAATCATCTAAATACCCATTCAATTTTGCCTCGCCATCTTTGAAACTTCGCAAAAGTCTCCCCTCTTTATAAAGATGGTCCAAAATAAATTGGGCAGCACGTTTTGCCGTTTCAATATATTCATTTTTATTTAAAACCTGCCCTGCTTTGGCATAGGCAGAAATCATGAGACCATTCCATGAGGTTAAAATCTTTTCATCGCGAAGGGGTGGGGGACGCTTTAATCTTTTTTCATAAAGCTTATTGAGTAAGGTATCTATTTTTTGCCGCGTTTGAAATGAAGGTTTGGGTGTATTTAAAATATTTCGACCTTCAAAATTTCCTTCTGGCGTAACGGCATAGTAAGATTGAATGTGTTTTGAGTCTTCCGGTCCCAAAACATCTTCAATTTCTTGGGGTGTCCACGTAAAAAACCAACCTTCTTCTCTCTCCCCTTTTGGGTTTAAACTATCGGCATCGGTGGCTGAGTAAAAAGCACCTTGGGAAGATGTCATATCGCGCGCGACATAACGCAAAATTTCTTCTACCACGCGTTTAAATTCTACATCGCCGGTCACTTGATAGGCTTCCAAATAAGCCACCGCTAAAAGCGCATTGTCATAGAGCATTTTTTCAAAATGGGGGACCAGCCATTTTTCATCTGTTGAATACCGATGAAAGCCACCCCCCACATGATCATACATGCCGCTACCGGCCATTTGGGTCAGGGTCAGCTTTGCCATCTCTAATATTTTTGAATTTTTCGTTCTTCGATAATATCGAAGTAAAAACCGTATCGGAAGACTACTTGGAAATTTCGGTGCACCCGTCATCCCGCCATACACAGAATCAAATCTTTTTTGATAAAAATCTGCAGCTTGATGCAAAACATCTTTCGTTACGGCCTGGCCCCCCACATCTGGCGTTAAATGCCGCCCAAGGGCTTCCGTTAACTGTTCAGACGATTTTAAAACTTTATCGGGTTCTTTGTCATACGTTTCTTTCAATTTTTGAAGGATCGTTAAAAATCCTGTCTGGGCCCCTCTCTCCCCGTCTCGAGCAGGAAAATAAGTGCCCCCATAAAAAGGTTTTTTCTCGGGCGTCAACCACACCGTCATGGGCCAACCCCCATGGCCCGTCATGGCTTGAACCGCACTCATATAAATGGCATCGACATCGGGTCTTTCTTCGCGGTCGACTTTAATCGCCACATAGTTTTCATTCATCACACCCGCAATTTCTTCATCTTCAAAAGATTCTTCTTCCATCACATGACACCAGTGACACGTAGAATAGCCAATACTTAAAAGGATGGGACGCTTTAATTTTTTTGCTGTTTCAAACGCCTCTTCTCCCCACGGATACCAGTTTACGGGGTTATGGGCATGCTGTAATAAATAAGGACTGGTTTCCAAAAATAGGCGATTTGTGTATTTTTTTCTCATTCTGGTTTGGAAACTTTATTTCTGCTTTTTTAATGCCGACGGAGGGACTTGAACCCCCACGAGTTACCCCACATGGTCCTAAGCCATGCGCGTCTGCCAGTTCCGCCACGTCGGCATATGGGCGCAAATGCTTGATTTTAAAATCGACATTACTATAAAACAAAAGATGAACGCAAACGAAACAAAAGGAGACAGACATGAAAAAAGTACTGATGGTCATTGCACCCAATGATTTTAGGGATGAAGAATTCTCAATGCCGTATGAACTTTTAAAGAAAAATAAAATTGAAATCACCGTGGCCTCTTCTACAGGAAAAACATCCAAGGGCATGCTGGGGAAAAAAGTGACACCCGATAAAAAATTATCGGATGTTTCCATGAATGATTTCGATGCCGTGGTTTTTGTGGGTGGATTTGGGGCCCAAGCCTATTTTAACGACCCAAAGTGTCATGAATTGGCAAGGCAAGCCGATCAGCAGAAAAAATTGGTTTCGGCCATTTGCATTGCACCTTCTATTTTAGCCAATGCTGGGCTATTGAAGGGAAAAACGGCAACGTGTTGGGAGTCTGAAGCCACAAACCTAAAAGAAAAAGGGGCAAAGTATACGGGGCAACCCGTTGAAGAAGATGGACGCATTGTCACAGGCGTTGGCCCTGATGCTGCACAAAAATTTGCTGAAACGCTTTTAAAGCGCTTAAAATGACGTAACTTCTTTCACCGAAAAACGTCCTTTTTGTGGGTCTTTTTGCACGGTGGCTGCCGCCACTTTCGGATCGTGCTCAAAACAAAGCACCCAGTTTTCTTGAACGGCTTTTTCTAAAATATTTCTTTTTTCTTCCATCGTAAGAAGTGGAAAATTGTCATAGCCCATCACAAACGGAACCGGCACATGCGAAGACGTTGGAATGAGATCTGCACAAAAAAGAACTGTAGATGCACCATCTGTAACTTTTACAACTTGTTGGGCTCGGGTATGCCCATGAGAAATTAAAACATGAATGCCTGGATAAATTTCTTTTTCGCCTTCGAGCAAAACAAGGTTGGCCTCTTTCAGGGGCATAATATTTTCTTTTAAAAAACTGGCTTGATCCTTAGGCGTCGGCCGATTGGCCCATTCGTATTGTTCTTTTTGAACATAAATCTTAGCCTTTGGAAAAGTAAGTTTCAACTTTCCTTGATCCAAATACGTAAGCCCACCTGCATGATCAAAATGAAGATGTGAAATAATGATATCTGTAATGTCTTTGGACTTTATTTTTTTTTCTGAGAGGGCTTTTTCTAAAGAAAATGTTTCATGCGAAATACGATAGATATTTTTATATTTTTCGTCCCACTTATCGCCAATGCCTGTATCTACTAAAATATTTTTATCTCCGCCTTGAATGAGTAAAATGCGAAGGGCCATATCAATTCTATTTTGATCGTCTGCAGGATTGGTTCTTTGCCAAAGATTTTTGGGAACCACGCCAAACATGGCGCCCCCATCCAAAGCAAATTGGCCAGTTTCAAGAAGCGATACGGTATAAGGTCCTATTTTCCGAGGCATAGATTTTATGCGTAGCATAAAATTATACCTTGAAGCAAGGGATTGACCCTACCGACTGGCTTGAAGTTTTTCTTTGAGCGATTTTTCAAAGGGGGTGTATAAGAAATCTGTCACACGACCTTCTTTATCAAAGTACAAAGACAAAGATTCAGAATTATCTTTGGTTGTGTGAATATACATCCACCACGATTCATCATCTGTTTTCGATCCATGATAAATCGGTTCTCCAAAAGTGTCATACACATCGCGCTGTGTTGTTTTCCCAACGGTAATATCTTTGACATTGTCTCTTGGAAATTTTTGCTTTGAAAGCGGTGTTGCGCACCCCATAAAAGCCAATACGATGATATAAATAACTAGTTTTTTCATACATGCACTTATCGACATCTATGAATTTAACTTGAGGCAAAAAAAAGATTCCCCGCTTTCGCGGGGAATGACTATATAGGTTTAAAATGCGCCGTAAAATGCCGCATGATCGGTTCTTCGTATGTTATTTTATATCCATGTAAACGCGATTTGTTTTTTGTAATTTCTTCGATGACTTCTAAAAGATAATCCACATGACTTTGCGTATAAACACGCCTGGGAAAGGCCAACCGAACCAATTCCATATCGGTATTGGCACCAAACATCACACTTCCAATTTCAACCCCACGCACCCCGCCACGCACATATAACTCGCAGACCAAAGATTGCCCAGGAAATTGAGACCTTGGAATATGTTTTAAAAAAGAGGCGGCATCGATATAAATGGCATGCCCCCCTGGTGGTTGCACAATGGGAACTCCCATTTGTATGAGCCGTATGGCAATGTATTCAATGGTTCGAATTCGATACTTTAAATAATCTTCATCCACAACTTCTTCTAATCCCTGGGCGATGGCTTCGAGATCTCGACCGGCCAGCCCTCCATACGTTGGAAACCCTTCTGTTAAAATGAGAAGAGACCGTGCCGACATGGCCCATTTTTTGGAATGAAACGCTAAAAATCCCCCCATATTGACAAGCCCATCTTTTTTAGCGCTCATCGTACAGCCATCGCTGAGCCGAAAAATTTCCTGAGCAATTTCTTTCACTGTTTTAGTGTTGTATTTTGGTTCTCTTTGCTGAATAAAATACGCATTTTCTGCGAAGCGTGCGGCATCTAAAAAGAAGGGGATTTTATATTTTTGAGCCAGCTTTTGAACGCCTTTTAAATTTTGCATTGAAACAGGTTGGCCCCCTCTGGAGTTATTTGTAATGGTCATCATGATCAGAGGCACATCTTTTTTGGCGTGTTGATTTAAAAAATTTTCCAATTTTTCTAAGTCCATATTTCCTTTAAAGGGTTTTCGAAGAGCGGGTTGGCTGGCTTCTAAAACAGGAAAATCAATGGCCTTGGCCCCCAGGTATTCCACATTGGCTCGGGTGGTATCAAAATGCGTATTATTGGGAACCATGGGTTGACGGGAACCCAAATGACGGATGGCCACATGAAAAAGAATTTTTTCAGCGGCTCTGCCTTGATGCACAGGAATAATATAAGGATATCCCGTTAATTCTTTTACAACTTTTTCAAAACGCTCAAAACTTTTGGACCCTGCGTACGATTCATCACCTTCCATCATGCCTGCCCACTGCGCGGCACTCATGGCCGCAGTTCCACTATCTGTCAGTAAATCGATTAAGACGTCTTTGGCTGGAACTAAAAAAAGATTATAGTTTGCTTTTTTTAAAATCTGTTCTCGCTCTACAACAGTTGTCATGCGAATGGGCTCAACCATTTTAATGCGAAAAGGCTCAATAACGGTTTTCATCTAAAACTTAATCCCTTCTAACAGATTTAATTTCGACGCCTTCCATGCCGGATACAATGATGAAAGGAGCGTAATCAAAATCGCCACACATGCAATGAGAACAATCATCCAAGCTTGCATTTCAATCGGAACAGAGGTGCTATAATAAATATCCGGTAATTTTAAAATTTCAAATCTGTTCAAAATAAAACAAATTAAAACCCCAACGGTAACCCCGAACCCCACACCCAAAAGTCCCATCCAAATTCCCTGAAATAAAAAAATCATCATAATATTTTTTTGTTTTGCGCCCATGATTTTTAAAATAGAAATTTCTTTTCTCTTTTCTAAAACCACGCGCGTAATGGTTGTAATAATATTCAGTGCTGCAACTAAAACAATAAAAGATAAAATTAAAAACATGGCAAACTTTTCAAGCTTTAAAGCACTAAATAAAGCACGATTCAATTCTGGCCACCCCCGAATCGATACTTCGAAAGGAAAAGAAAACTTTTTAAGATTGGAAACAACTTCTTCTACCCTGCCCGCGTCATGCAACATGATCTCATACCCATCAATGTGGTTTTGGCGCTCCAAAAAATCTTGCGCTTCGACTAAAGAAACATACACCAGCTTTGTATCAATTTCATAAACGCCAGTTTGTATCCATCCAGAAACCTGATATTTTTTCATTTTGGGAAGACTGCCCAAGGGGCCTACGGTTTCAATGGGAGAAATAATCGTAACTTCATCGCCAATCACAAGCCCCATCAAATGACCCAATTCTTTCCCCAATAGAACAGAAGGCATATTCGGTTGTGTCATCTCTGCCCCAGACAAAAGCGCGTCTGTCACCCCTTTATATAAAATCCCTGTCACAGCATCTTCCGCTTTCAGCATCATCTCTGTTGAAAGATAGGGCTGGATGGCTTTTATTTTGGGATTTGTTTTTTGAATATCTTGGGCCAACGTTGCGTGAAATGGGAAAGACTCTAACGTTTTAGATTCAATTAGAAGATGCGACTTAAACTTAAGAAGTTTATTTCTTAAATCGTTTCCAAACCCGTTCATTACAGAAATAACCACAATTAAAGACATCACCCCAACGGCAATGCCTCCGATTGAAATCCATGTGGTTACATTTAACCCTTGATGACGCTTACGGGAACGCAAATAGCGCATGCCCACAAACAGGTCAAAAATATTCATTTCGGTTTGAGGTTACTTGAAAGAAAAATTTAGTTCAAGTTGATCTCACCCATATAAACACCGGGGTATAACTGATACATTTTAAGATTTGAATTGGGATCTTGCCCCAAATAGGACTTCTGATCCAATGTATTGCGGCTGGAAGATTGAATCAAAGACGATACAAAGGGTTCACTGTTTAAAAGTTTTTGAGTACTTTGACTTGAAATGTCTCGAAATACAAAATAACGGCTACTTTGTGTGAATTGCTCTTCATTCACAGCATGAAACTTTGGCAAGCCTTGAAATGGAAATTCTAAAGAAGCCTCGCTCACAAATGAGCCTTGAAATTTTTTACCCGTTTCGTCATACATATGAATTTCATATTGACGGCCGTATTCATTCACCGAAACCTGGCGATTTACAACCATCACCCCTTGGGGGGTATGATAGGCTGGAATATATGCATTTGAAATCTGGGGCAGTAAAATTTTTCTGTCGCGTTTTCGATCCACAGGTTTTTCGCTGGTAATGAGCGTCGTTCCAAAAGTATCCAGACGGTTCACAGGATTTGGAGACATTTTGGAATTTCCTTCAGCAACAAAAACTTCACGCGTAAACCCATTTTCTGACTGTTTATCTTTTTTGGAATCTTCTTCTTTTTTGTCTTTTTCATCTTTTTCGGATGCCTCTTTTGTGGCATTTTCGTTTTGGGTTTGAACCTGCATTTGTTTTTGGAAATCTTCTTTTAAGGCTGGAAATGACTTAAAGAGCTTTTGAGATGCGCTCTTGGGCAAAGCATCTCCCCCCTTTTCGCCCGCTTCAAACGCCAAAAAGGCGGCAGACAAGAGCAAAAATGAAAAAAAAGCATATTTTAAATATCGATCCAACATAAAGACACCTTCATCCCTATAAAGTGCAATGGCAGTGCCACGTTGGCATAAATTTGTAACCCATTGATATTACAGTGTTTTTTAGTAAAAACGCCCGGAAGCCCGCCTTGGATACACGCCAAAAGCCGTCTATTCTATACAGGGACTTTAGAAAATGATGTACCCATATAATTCTAAGTGCTTGATTTTACTTTAACTTTTACGATGTCAGTTCTTAAACACCTGAGAGAGCCACTCCGCGTCACTATAAGTAAGGCCTCAGTTTTAGGGGAGACGAGGCCGCAAGGAGGAGGGCGACGGAGGCGTACTTAATGGTACGTCGGAGGAGCCCGACGACTGAGAACGACGTATCCCCTAAAACTCAGGCCTTACGCGATACAACGAAAAAAAGACAGCAATGCAGGCAATGGCTGCAGCACATAAAAGGGCAAAATGGTATCCCCCCACAAAAAGATGTGCAGGAACTTCTTGGGGGGTAAAATGTTTTCCTAAGCCATTCGTAAGCTGAACATATAAGGAAAAAAGAAGCGTTCCAAAAGCAACCCCCATCATAATGCCAAAGGTACGCATGGTTGCAATGATCGAAGACACCGTTCCAAGGTGTGGCCTTTGAACTGCGCCTAAAAGTGCGCTGTTATTGGGTGCTTGAAAAAGCCCCCCACACGCGCCCACCAACATCAAAAGCAAACTAACGTGCCACCCTTGACTGCGTTCATTTAAGGTTGACGCCCCAAAATATAAAATGGCTAACAAAGAAAGTCCCACTGGAGATAGAATTCTAGAGCCCACTTTATCAGACAACCATCCGCTGATCGGTGTTACCATTGCAAAGCCAATGGAAAAAAACATAAGTGTCAGCCCCACTTCATGAGGTTTTAAATGCAAAACTTCTGTTAAATAAAAGGGCGTTAAAAAATAGAGAATAAAAAGTGCCATAAAATGAAATAAAAGAGAAAAGCTCCCGCCCAAGATAAGTGGCCGCCTAAAAAGATTTAAATCTAAAACGCCCAACGGATTTTTGTGTTCAATCTTTAAAAATTGAATGAAGAGTAAAAACGACACACAGAAAAGTCCCAAAGTCCACACCGAATCCATTCCCCAGGTTGAAATTTTATTGAGCGCAAATAAAAAGGTTGAAGAGGCTAAAACAATGCTGAGGGCTCCAGGAAAATCAAAACGAATTTTTTTATCTGACACGGGATCTTTGGGAAGATTCATGCCCGCTAAAAAATACCCCAAAATACCAATTGGAATATTGATTAAAAAAATCCACCTCCATGAAAGATAATGGGTTAAAAATCCCCCAAGGGGCGCTCCTACCATTAGCCCGGTAGAAACAATGGTTCCCATCAACCCAATGGCCTTACCCCGTTCAGACGTTGGAAAGGAATCCACTAAAATAGCTGGCGTAATGGAAATAAAAATGGCGCCCCCAATGCCCTGAATAATTCTTGAAACCACAAGCTGAGGCACAGACAAGCTCAGGGCACAAAAAATGGAACTCACGGTAAAAAAAACCATTCCCACGCGAAAGAGTTTTTTTCTGCCCCATTGATCGCCCAATCGGCCAAAGGGTAAGAGCAACGCAGCCATGGTTAAAAGATAAGAAACAATGACCCACTCAACATCATTTAAAGAAGCTTGATATAAACGTGCAATGGTGGGAAGAGAAACATTGACGGCAGAAGAATCCATGGTGGCCATCATGGGGCCACAGGCTACTGTCAAAAAACAAAACCATTTCGGATGAATCAATCGTTTCAAGCTATTTTAAGCGCTTGTGTTCTACAGCCAAACACCGATCTTGGACAACTTTTAAACCATGAGTTACGGCTTTTTGAGCTGCCTCATTGTGTTCTAATCCCAATTGCATCCAAATAGCTTTTGCTTTTTTTCCAATCGCCTCATCCACAATGGCAGAAATAGCATCTGGTTTTCGAAAAATATCCACCAAATCAATTTCAAAGGGAATATCCTTTAAAGAAGCATAAGCTTTTTCCCCTAAAATTTTATCCACCCCGGGCCGGACAGGAACAATTTTATATCCCTGTTTTTGCATGTAGGCTGCCACTTCGTGGCTGGGACGATCAGGTTCTGGAGAAAGCCCTACCACCGCAATGGTTTTTGTTTGCGCCAAAATTTCTTTTAATTTTTGATCTTCTGTATTCATATTCAAAAAACACTAGCACAGATGAAACCCAAATTGCCAGATATTTACGCAGGAATCAATGATACCATTTTGAAATTTTCTATGTTAAAAATGCCTTCAACCATGCACCTTTTTGAACCTCAATTTAAAAACATTCTCATTTTAGGCCACCAAAATATTGGGGACATTTTGCATAATATGGCTATTTTAAAGCCCCTCCACAAGGCTCTTCCTCAAGCCAAAATTTCCATTTTAACGGCGCCGATTGGAAAAGCGCTCTTAGAGGGAAATCCTTACCTTCATGAAATATTGATCTTTGATAAAAAAGGAGAATGGAAAACATGGCAGGGAAAGCTTAAAACCCTGCACAGGCTTCGACAAAAAAAATTCGACTTAGCCATAAACCTTAAAAGTGGAAGCTATGTGTGTTATTTTTTAGGCGTCAAAAAAGTTTGGGGCATTCGAAAAGTTGATAAAACGCTCACCGTGAAACGAAACTCCCATGCCATTGATATTTATTTAAATGTACTTCGAAACAAAGGCATCCCTTTTTTAGAAGAAGATATTGATTTAAAAGTACAGACAACGCAAAAAGACGATTCTGATCTTTTCAATATTTTAAAACATACGGGGTTTCAAGCAAATAAACCTTTTATTGTATTTGCCCCCTTTTCAGCTTGGCATGCCAAGGAATGGGCTTATACATCGTATGGAAAATTGTCTGAAATCTTGGTTCATAAGCATGGTTTTCAAGTTGTTTTGGTGGGCGGAAAAGAAGACCAACAAAAAGTACATCAGTTTGAACCTTACACAAATACAATGATTAACCTTGTTGGGAAAACATCTCTCAAACAATTGGCTGCACTGTATAAAAAAGCAATGCTTGTCATCGGTGGAGACTCTGGGCCCTTCCACTTGGCCACCAATATGCGAAGACCCGTACTCGGTATTTTTGCACCCACCAGTCATTTAAGAGCCCGTCCCTACTTTGAACCTCAAAACACAATTTATTGTCAAAAAGAACTGGGATGTAATCCCTGCATTCCAGGGCGCCATTTTATGGCATGCGATGTATGGAACCGAACAACGCCATGCATGGAAACCATTTCATTTGATGCGGTGTATGAAAAAACACTTGCCATTTTAGATGTGCTCATAAAAAATGAGTAAATGAAATATAAATATAAGGTATTTTTTGTTGTTTTGTTTTTTTCAAAAATTGTTTTTTCTCAAACGCCTCCCCACATTCCACTGGATTTATCTTCGCATGAATATCAAAAACTTTTGGACCATTACAAAAATAAACCTGGCGTCCTAATCTTTGATACACTTCAATCTGAAACCCAAAAAGCCATTGAAGGCGGAGAAAAACTGTCACAGTGGTTAAAACTCATGAATCGCCAAAGAAGTGCAGAAGATCAAATTCGTCTTACTTCGAAAGAAACACGAAAAGGGGTTCCCATTGATTCTCCCAATAAATACAATGAACGTACCATTAAAGAAAAATACGATACCTATACCCAAGAAATGCCATCTGAAATAATAGACGTTGTGTATGGCCAAAAACAAATAAGCGCCGAACTCCCTCTAGAAAAAGAAACTTTTATTGAACACGCACGAAAAATTGACAGGCTATACCAATCTGCCGTTCGGTGGACAACGATCATGCTGCCTTGGAAAACATGGTACATTGAAAATAAAAAAAGAGATGTAAGAGGCTATTATTACCTCAACCAAGAATCGAACCTAGATGAAAAATTACATGACTTTCAAAATTTAGATCTTAAAACACAAGACAGCTTTAAAGAATATCTCATCGGACTTTGCGAAAATGAAATTTGGACAACACATGATGAATGCGTAGAAACGCTTACCACCCATATTTCCAAAAATGCCCTGGTCGAATATAAAAACAAATACTGGCGCAATAGCCAAAGCACCTGGCGGGCGTACTTCGAAATTCGAGATCCCAGGCGAGACATCACGTGGACCACACAAAATCCACAAAAAGCGATGATTCCCTTTATCAATCCAAAAAATAAAAAAATTTTAGACTTCTTAAAATTCAATATTGAAGACGAATTTAAAAATAACCAATGGCAGCTTTCGATGAAATTTGTAAATTCAGGTTTAGATACTGCCGAAGTTCAATTTCGACCTGGCGTCACACCCCACGTTTCTTCTGGAAATATTATTGTCATGGACGCAAACACGCCACTTGAAGAGTACGAAGTACAATGGACCATTCGTCACGAATTTGGCCACATCTTAAGGCTTCCAGATTGTTACGTAGAATTTTATGACACGCATGAAGATATTGCGATTAATTACCAATTAGACACAACGGATCTTATGTGCTCTCGCGCCGGAGATTTCAACGAACGCATCTATACAGAACTCAAACGCGTATATTTTCGGTAAAAATGGGCTCGCGTCCCGACCTATTATTGGCATTGACGATATTGATGGAGGCGTAATGCATTATCCTTTTTAAGGGCAATCCCACTTTTATAAACTCCATCGCTATCTTGAAAACTAAATTTCTTAAGGTCATAGCGTGGAATACTTGCGATACTATCTGCGATGCTGTCTGAATATTGAATACCCGCTTCAAAATAATTTTCTAGAGTAGTTTCTTCTGTAATAAGATTATTTGTGACATCAAGCTTAATCACAGATACAAAACTTTGATTTGTCTCAGAATTTTGTGAAAAGGTAACTAAATAATCCCAAATTGGAACAACATGGGTATTCGATCTCGGATTGTCTGGAAGTGTAAAATGGCTTCTGAATGTTAGAGATGTACCAGAACCTATATTGAATACAACGATTTCTTTGAGATTCTCTCCAAAAACGTAAATCCGACCCAGCTCTGAAGTATTTAAAATAAAAGTGTTAAAGTTATATCCAGAAACCTGAGGGGAAAAAGAATTAGAGGTTGCTTGAACACTTCCATTATTGTTTACAATTTGTAAGCGATATTGATTGACAACTTCATTTTTATAAAGACTCGCCACACGATAAAAAGTTGATGTATCGTTCCCTCCTCCAAAAGCAATACTTTTGAATCGAGAATAAGTAATACCATCGTGCGTAATGGTTGCAGGAATCGCAAAAGGAGCGCTCCTACCCAATAAACCATCACTATCTCGTACACTGGTATTAATGATTACCCTTTCCGTGTCCGCCGAAATAGATGTACCTGACGCAGTAAAATGTCCCTGAAGAAGCGTCGTTGCATTTAATTTGTGAAGAGGTAAGCCATAATTAATTCTTGGATTCGTACTTGCGATTCCTGCCCGGAAAGACGAAAAGCGATTACTAATTTTAAACAATAAAAATCGATCATAACTTGGATTAGATCTAAAAGCACAGACCACTTGATCGTTTTCTGCTGCTCCAAGAGTCATTCCATCAAAACAAAAAGAGGTACTCTTAAAACGCTCTGCGCTATTTGCATAACTTCGATGGTTTGTGTCACGGGTTGCAGCATTCCAATAAGAAAGTTTCCCATGAGATCCGGTGAGTTCATCTTTACTTGCGATGACAAACGTCGATTTAACATTTGCAAATGAAATAATGTTTGAACTGGCCTGAAAAGATTTGAGAGGGGTAGGATCAATTGGGCAAGCTTGTTGGGTATCGTCGTCGTCAGCCACGTCGTCTTCTGAATCTCCATCGTCAGTTTCATCTCCCTCTCCACCATCATCTATGGTGTCATCGCCATCTGCAATATCTCCATCGTCTCCGCCATCTTCGGAGTCACTCCCATCTCCAGGAAGACCATCGCCACCGTCTCCTGGATCTACGCCAATCATATCTCCACCACCGCCAGAACCATCTGTAATAGGAGCGGAAGAAGAGGATGAACCAGAGCCACCGTCTCCGCTACACGCTGTAAAAAACAAAAACATGAGCGAAAAACTGATAAGAATTCGGATAGAGTACATCCTAACCTCCTGTTATTAAAATTAGATTAAAAAAAGATACTTAGTTTTCGACATACGTACATGTATATTATTTAATTGTACTGAGGATCATAAAAAATGCAAACCCTTGTACGATGTTGGGGCGAGGTCATATTTGACAATACAGTATCCCCAACTATAATGAAATTAATACATCTAGATCCTGATTGATGAACGTTAACTGAAGGGAGCTCCCATGTTTCAAAAAATATCTACTAAAATTATGCATTTATTCATATTGTGTACCGTTTTGTGGATGATGAGCTGCGGGCAATCTGCAAATTTAGACCAAGAAGAAAATACAGCGCAACCATCCTCTGAAATGACCTCGTCAGAAAACGAAGGCATGACATTCATGGATGGAAGTGCCATGATGGAATCGGGTGAGCTTAGTGCCCAGTCCCAAAACAAAATCACGTTTGTCAAACCCACCTATGGCACAAAAGTAATTCTCTCAAAACAAAATGGATCTCAAGTTTTTTTACGTGCCGAACTCTTTGCAAAGAAATACGGACCCATCCCAACGGGATGGCGTTTCGAACCCATTCCAACGGGATGGCTCTATGAACCTGTTCCAACGGGATGGCGTTCTCAACCGATCCCTACAGGATGGCTAACCGAACCCGTACCCACTGGATGGATTTATGCACGCGTGCGTACAGGAGAGGTGTATCAACCTGTGCCCACAGGGTGGAAATATGAACCAATCCCTACTGGATGGCGAAGTGAACCGGTCCCCACTGGATGGAGATATGAGATGGAGTGGAAATTTTTGGAAGATGCCGTTTCAGAAAATAGGCTTAGTAAACGAAGAAACTGGCCCTATCAGAAAACAACACTTGCTATCGATGAAAAAGCATTTTCAGTTCGAGAAGCTGGCACTTATACGCTGAACCTACGCGTATTTTTGAGATCACATGAAGGTGCCGAATTTATGTGTTATGAAGAACAACATCGAATTGTGATTGATCGATAGCAGCTCTCAGAAAAAGCTGAAAAAACTATAAGCATGGACCGGAGGTGGATCGAACACCCGACCTTCGCATTGCGAACGCGACGCTCTCCCAACTGAGCTACCGGCCCATAGAATCAGATTCGAAAATGAAATGCTTCCATATCCTAAACCACCGTTGCATCTAACATCAATGCCAAAAGTAAAATAAAAAGATAGCCAATGGATAAGGCAAAAAGCCTGTAGGCCACTTGGCGTGTATTGCTTTGATACACATCAAATGCCTTTTTAATAAAATAAATGTTTACCAGAAAAGAAACTGCTAAATAAAACCATCCCAGTTTTTCAGAAAAAGTTAAAAGAAGTGACAAAGGTAAAAGAAAAACCGAATACGCCAAAATTTGAACCTGTGTGGCCCGAACACCTTTGACAACAGGAAGCATCGGAAGCCCAATTTTCTCATAATCTTCTTTATAGTAAATCGCCAATGCCCAAAAGTGGGGGGGGGTCCACATAAAGATAATTAAAAATAAAACCCAAGCCTCCCAACTTACAGTGTTTTGCACAGCTGCCCAGGCAATTAAAGGTCCCATCGCACCGGCAACACCCCCAATGACAATATTATATGGTGTTTTGGGCTTAAGATATAAAGTATAAAAAAAACTGTAAAATAAAATGGTAAAAAGACCCAAACCAAACGCAAAGCCTCCGCCCCAGGTGTATAAAAGTTGAAGTCCTAAAATACCAATCAGTATTGTAAAAACCAGGGCTTGGTTGGGCGATATTTTTTTAAGCGGGAGCGGTCTGCGTTGCGCCGTTCGAATCATTTTTTCATCTAAATCTCTTTCAAAGTATTGATTAAACGCATTGGCACATCCGCCCACCAAAAAAACAGAAAAAACAATCATCCATAAATGTAAAGATGTCAGTGAAAGAGAGCCTTCCAAAAGCAATGCCGCCAATGCCGTAATGGCAAACAGCAAACTAATTCTAGGCTTGGTCAGATTCAATAAAGCGAGCATGGCTGA
>MGRI01000037.1:0-2170 GCA_001798105.1 Deltaproteobacteria bacterium RIFCSPHIGHO2_02_FULL_40_11 | reverse complement strand
AAAAGACATTGCAACCAGCATCGTGCCAAATGCCAAATGTAAAATACGCAAGGCTACCGGCAATTGATAAACAACATTTAAAATTCCAAAACCCATTTGAAAAACAACAATCATTAAAAGCGCGGAAACCGCCTTCGAGAATTTACGATTGATGGGATATGTTTTTGAAATAAAAAATAAAATAAGAATAAATACAAAAATGCCATACGCCAAAAGACGATGGGTATAATGTAACCCGACATTTCCAATAAAACTCGGCCAAAGCGTTCCAAGACAGGTTGGAAAATCTGGACAGGCAAGGCCCGCATGAGAGCTACTGACATATCCCCCCCACACAAATTGAACAAAAATAAAAAGCGTTAAAAGCCATAAAATATTTTCTAATTTTTGCTGCCATCCAATCCATTGTAGCGGGATAGGATAAAATGCATCGTTTAGCTTAAGTAAAACCCAAGTCAGCATGAGGAGAAAAATCATACCTACCCCAAGATGAGTTGCAACCAGTGTGGGCTTTAAAAGGCCTTTCACAGCCCCTGCCCCCAATAAGGCCTGAACAATCAATAAGAGAAATGTAAAGGTACCCAGGCCTGCAATTTGTTTTCGATAAATTTCTTTACGCCAAATGCCAATAAAAATGCCAAGCGTTACAAACCCCACCAAAGCTGCTAACAGTCGATGTGTCCATTCTAAAAGAATTGGAAGTTCAAAAGGAGGAATAATCTTTCCATGACACAATGGCCAATCGGGGCATGCCAATCCCGCTTCCATGCTTCGCACCAAGGCACCCCATAAAAAAAGAATAAAGGTTAAAACGATATCAATCGTTAGCCATTTTTTCATTCTTTTTCCAATTGTGAAAAGATGTAATGTGTCACAGCCCACCGCTCTTTTTCACCCAGGTCTGAAAAAGAAGGAATGTTTTGCGGTTGATCCCCATAGGTGAGTAACTCAAAAATGGCTTTGCGCTCTCTCGGCCAGGCATAGTTCTTCGGTAAAAATCGTTCACAATAAATGGGATACAATTCTTCTCCCAAGGTAATCAGGTCTTTAGACGGTTTCTCATAATTTTGGACATGCTGTGGAAATACGTGTGTTTCAAAAACCTTTGCCTTTGAAAATTTTTGTGATGTGGGGTCGGATCTAAACAATAAATCCGATGCCGTAAGTCCCACAAAAATAGCTAAAAATACAAAAGAGGAAATAAAAACAACTTGGTTGAGCCTGTTATCTTCATACAAGTGCATAAAAAACAAGGCCACAAGGCTGGCCTTGATCGTTGCAATCAGCATCGCCACCAAGACATTTAAAACTCCAAAATTAAAATAAGAGACCCAAACCGTAATAAAGGTAAGCACCAAAAGGCTCCCTAAAATCCCGATATAAATTTTTTCATGATGATTTAAGTTTTTCATTTTCCTACCCAATTAAATATAAAAGTGGAAATAAATAAATCCAAATTAAATCCACCAAATGCCAATAAATACCTACCAGTTCAACAGGTGTATTGTACGCCGAACTAAATTCATGCTTTTGGGCGCGTAACAGTACCCACACAATTAAGCCCATCCCGACTAAAACGTGAATGCCATGTAAGCCTGTCATCATAAAATACAACGAAAAAAATAAAGGCGCTTTCACGTGTGCGATATGCTCATAAGAAAAATGGCCACCGGGTAAAAGACCCTCATGAATTTTATGACTGTATTCAAAATATTTAATAACCATAAAGATGGCGCCACACAAAACCGTAATGGCAAGCATGCGAACGGTTTCTTTCGATTTCCCATGCTTTGAAAAATTAACTGCCATCGCCATGGTAAAACTTGAAAGAATAAGAACAACGGTATTAATCCCACCCATCACACGATTTAAATGCGCAGAGGCTTCATGAAACATGTCTGGATAAAGCCCCCGAAACATAATGTATGTTACAAAAAGCCCTCCAAATAAAAGAACTTCTGTCACCAAGAAGAGCCACATCCCAAGTTTTGAAGCCTCAAAGGCTTGGTTTGCAGAATCAAAATGATGGGGTACAACATGCTGGCTCATGATTTGATCACTCCATACTGATAAGGCCCTGCTTTAATTTCTGGAACTTCATCAAAATTATGCAGTGTGGGCGGCGAAGGAATTTTCCATTCCAAGGTATCTCCCCCCCAGGGATTGGCGG
>MGRI01000036.1:11210-30480 GCA_001798105.1 Deltaproteobacteria bacterium RIFCSPHIGHO2_02_FULL_40_11 | reverse complement strand
CTGAAGTTGTTCAGGCTTGGGAAAAACAAACTGACTTATTAAAGACAGCCCCCATCCGTATTTTGAACCTACGCTTTGGACTTGTCCTTTCTAAAAAAGGAGGGGCGCTGGCACGTATGCTTCCTATTTTTAGAATGGGCTTGGGTGGCGCCGTTGGGAATGGAAACCAGATGATCAGTTGGATTGCCTTAGATGAAATCCCTAAGATCATTCAATTTTTAATCGATCATCCAGAAATTTCAGGCCCTGTGAATATTGTAAGTCCCGAGGCCATTTCCAATAAAAATTTTTCTAAAACATTGGCGACTGTTTTAAGACGCCCTTGTATTTTTCCCGTGCCCGCGTTGGTAATCAACCTTTTTTTAGGCCAAATGGGGAAAGAACTTTTGTTGGCGAGTACAAACATTCTCCCCTTAAAACTTCTGGATACAAAATACCCTTTTCAATTTGAACATCTGGAAGAAGCATTGAAATTTATTTTAAAATCGTGATACACTTACGGCGTTGTGTAAATAAAAACCAAACAAGGAGAAAACAATGTTAAAAGGTATCGTTCGCGCATCCCTCATTTTAAGCTTATTTGCAGTCCCCGTAAAAGCATCCAGCATTATTGCAGACATTGCGCTACAAGGCTTATCCATCCAAAATCTGATTGATTGGAAAATTGGTGAAAAAGCAACCTATGATATGGACTTGGGATTTCTGGGCAAAGGATCCGTTGTCAAAGAAGCCACAAAAGAAGAAGGCAATGCCCTTTGGATTTCAACAAAAGCAAAAACGCCGCTCGGTGAACAAACTGCAGACGTTCTCATTCGTCGAGAAGACGGGAAAATTTTAAAGTTTATCGTCGATGGCAAAGAACAAGAATACAAAGAACCTGAACTAGAGCTTATTTCTAGGGAAGCTGATGAAATTACCGTTCCTGCAGGCACATTTAAAACCATCCACATCAAAGCCAAAGATAAAAGCGATGATGCTGACATTGATATGTGGGCCAATCCCGTTGATGTTCCTTTGGGTGGAATCGTAAAGAACATTGTTGTAAAAGGGTTTCTTACAATTACGATGGTGCTTAAGTCGTTCTCAAAAGTTTAAGCATTTCTTCGTGAATAAAGCCGTTTGATGCTGCAATTTCCTGCTCATGGATTGTTGTAGGCTTGTTTTTATAATTGGTAATGGTTCCCCCCGCTTCTTGTACCAATAAAATACCAGCTGCCACATCCCAGGGCTGAAGTTTACTTTCAAAAAAACCATCAAAATGTCCACAAGCCACCTGGCAAAAGTCCCACACAGCAGAACCCGAGCGGCGAATACCATGCGAAGATTCAATAAACGATTTTAAATAAGACAGTTGTTGCCCCAAATGTTCTCCCGTTTGATACGCAAACCCTGTTGCAAATAAACATTCTTTAACTTGTTTTTCTTGGGAAACTTTAATGGGCTTTCCATTTAAAAAAGCACCTTCACCCTTCGAGGCTGTGTACATATGGTCCCGCAATGGATCAAAAACAGCTGCAACAATAATTTCTTTATTCTTTTGAAGTGCAACGGAAGTACAAAAAATTGGAATTTGATGTGTAAAATTTGTTGTTCCATCTAAAGGATCAATCACCCATGTATAGTTAGATTCTGTTTCTTTAATTCCTGTTTCTTCAGCTAAAATACTATGCCTGGGGTAGGTTTCCTTAATTAAAGAAATAATTTTTTCTTCGGCTGACGTATCTGCCTCTGTCACCAATCCGGCATCCTTTTTATGACGAAACTCTGAAAGGCGCCCAAAGTAAGATTGGGTAACTTCCCCCCCCAATCTTGCAGCTTCTGCCGCAACTTGTTTAAGTTCATGTATTGGAATTTCGACTGTCATGAAGCTAAAGTGTAACGAAACCTAGAATTTCAAGCAATAGATTTGACACCTTCTAAAAAACGCTTTACAATCAAGATGTTACGTAGTCTTTTCCCACAAAGGACTTACCCATGGTTACCCTAAAATCCAAAACAGAAGGCTTCTTCTCTCAAAAAAAAGAAGTTTGGACTGTTCTTTTTTTGTGCATTTTTGTCTTTTTAGCTGCTTCATTATTTTCGTATCACCCCACAGACCCTTCTTTTAACAGTGTTTCTTCTTCAAAAGAGGTCCAAAATTTAACAGGGCTTGTGGGATCGTATACATCTGACTTTCTTTTTCAAACTTTTGGATTAAGTGCCTATATCATCTTAGCGCTCCTTTTATTTTTTAGACGTGGGTGGTTGAAATCTTTTGGCTTTCTCCTGCTGATTGTTTTTACAGCGGGTTTCTTTTCTTTATTACTGAAGACCATCACCCTTCAGGATCAAAAACTTTTGGCAGGTGGCATTACAGGCCATGTGCTCATCTCTTTTTTACACCCTTATTTTAATACGACGGGAACCTACATCGTTATTTTGTGTGGATTTTTTATGACTTTAATTACGACTTTAAATTTTTCATTTGTCAGCAGCTTACATTTTATCTTTCGAGGGATCCCCACTATTTTTTCAAACCTCACGTTTCCAAATATTTGGCGTTTGATTCGAAATCGCTTCAAGTGGCCCTTCCGAAAGAAAGCATCAAAACCAAAAGTTGTAACCTATGAAACAAAAATTCCAGAAGACCTTGTTTATGAAGATGATCCTGAAGATATAAACGAAGACACGCCGCCACAAGGCTCTGAGGCCATTGAATACGAGGCAGATGAACCTGAAGAAGCCTTGGGAGAAGAAAAGTTAGAATATGAAGAAGATGAATTAGACGAAAACGACGAGGGGATAGAATATGACGCCCCAGATGAAATACTTCCAGAACAAGAACCTGTCATTGTAGACACGCAAGCAAATCTTCGAAAAAAAAAGAAAAGTTCCCTTTCTTTTGAATATTTTAAAACCAAAGGGAACTTTAAGCTTCCTTCTTTAAAAATGTTGGCGGACCCGGAAAACGAAACCGATGTCTTTGTGGATAAAGAAACCCTTCTTGAAAATTCGAGCATTCTAGAACAAAAACTAAAAGATTTTAATATCGAAGGAAATGTGGTTCAGGTGCGCCCCGGCCCCGTGATTACCGTGTATGAATTTCAACCTGCCGCCGGCATTAAAGTAAGTAGAATTGTAAATTTGGCGGATGACCTTTCATTGGCTCTCAGCGCTCTTTCTGTTCGAATTGTTGCACCGATCCCAGGGAAAAATGTTGTTGGGATTGAACTCCCCAATGACCATCGCCACATTATTTCTTTAAAAGAAATCCTTTTAAACAATGAATTTCGAAGCCTAAAATACCGGCTTCCTTTAGCGTTGGGGAAATCCATTTCTGGAGAACCCTGTATCTCAGATCTGGCCCGGATGCCCCATCTTTTGGTGGCTGGCGCGACAGGTTCTGGGAAATCCGTATTTATTAATTCCATTATTTCTAGTTTTTTATTTCGTTACACGCCCGAACAGCTTCGCTTTATTATGATTGATCCAAAGATGTTGGAACTTTCGATGTATGATCGCATTCCCCACCTACTTTTGCCGGTCGTCACCGATCCTAAAAAAGCAGCGCTCGCTTTAAAGTGGGGCGTAGAAGAAATGGAAAAAAGATACACGATCATGTCTAAAATATCGGTACGGAATATTGATAGCTATAACAAAAAAATTGAAACTGCTTCTAAAGCAGAATTAGAGGCGATCTTTGAAAAAGAAATTGCGGAAGATGGTACGTTTGAAATTCCAGATCAACTTCCTTATGTCGTCATTGTCATTGATGAATTGGCAGATTTAATGATGGTTGCTTCAAAAGACGTTGAAATTTCCATTGCCAGGCTTACACAAATGGCCCGAGCTGCAGGCATTCATCTTTTGGTTGCCACCCAAAGGCCCTCTGTAGACGTTCTAACGGGACTCATTAAAGCCAACTTCCCAGCACGTATTTCTTTTCAAACATCGACCAAGGTAGATTCCAGAACCATCTTAGATACCATTGGCGCAGAAAAACTTTTGGGAAGCGGGGATATGCTTTTTTTAAAGCCCGGCACATCACGTTTGGTTCGTATTCATGGCGCCTATGTGTCTGATGCTGAAATTAAAGATGTTGTAGATTTCTTAAAGGAACAAGGCGAACCCAATTATAATGAAGAAATCTTAACGGAACAGCACGAGGATGTCGATTTTGACTTTACCGAAGAAGATGAAAGCCTCTATGAGGAAGCCGTTCAATTGGTTTCCAAAATGAAATATGCCTCGATTTCCATGATTCAACGTAGACTTCGCATTGGATATAATCGCGCAGCTCGCATGATTGAGCAAATGGAAGCAGAGGGCATTGTAGGCCCCCAAGATGGCGCAAAGCCCAGAGAAGTTTTGGTTTCCAAACACCCTTAAGTATGATACTTGATGCCCTCCCCCGATCGTTTTATGAAGTTTCATTTTATTACATTAGGATGCCCCAAAAATAGGGTCGATTCAGAAGTCATGTTTGGCTCTCTGCTTCAACATGAATATGAATACACAGACGATCCTGCCCAAGCTGAACTGATTGTTGTCAATTCATGCTCTTTTATTGAATCTGCCAAGACAGAATCGATTAATACGATCTTAGAAATGGCAAGCTACAAACAAGAAGGCAGTTTAAAAAAATTGGTGGTTTCCGGGTGCTTGGCCCAACGCTACCAAAAAGAAGTTGAAGCTCAATTTCCAGAGGTCGATCATTTTATTGGAACGGGAGAATATTATAAAATTGCTTCCATTCTGGAATCCCAACAGCGCGGAAATTATTCCATTCCCTCTTATATTCACACTTATTCTGCCCCGCGCTTAAATTCCATGCCGTTCTATACAGCTTACTTAAAGCTGACAGAAGGCTGTAACCGCCAATGTGGGTTTTGTATCATTCCAAAAATTAGAGGACGCCAAAAAAGCCAAACCATTGAAAACTTAGCGGAAGAAGCAAGGCGCTTAGTTTCAAATGGCGTCACAGAGCTGAATTTAATTGGACAGGATTTAACTTCCTATGGCACAGATTTAAATGATTCCGCGTCGAATCTCCTCAATCTTTTAAAAGAATTGGTAAAAATTAAAGATCTGAAATGGATTCGCCTTCTTTATTGTTACCCGGATAAAATTTCAGAGGAATTTCTTGAATTTCTTGCCAGCCAGGAAAAAGTTTGTAACTACATCGACCTTCCCTTACAGCATATTGATCCCATCATCCTAAAATCCATGAAACGAGGGGTTACACAAAAACTTATTTTAAAAACATTGGATCGCATTCGATCGAAAGTACCCAACTTAACACTTCGTACTTCATTTATTGTGGGATATCCCGGAGAAACAGATCTGCAATTTCAAACCCTCTACAATTTTGTAAAAGACCAAAAATTTGATCACGTGGGTGTGTTTACTTATTCCCATGAAGAAAATACGTATTCTTACGACCTAAAATCTCAAATCAAAGAATCCGTAAAAATACAACGCAAAGACAAACTCATGATGCTTCAAGCGGAAATTGCGAAAGAAAAGAAGAAAGCGTTTGTCGGAAAAGACCTCGAAGTCCTCATCGAAGGCTGGGACCCCAAAGTGGGACGTATTCGTGCCCGATATGAAGGCCAAGCCCCGGACATTGATGGGAACGTCTTTATTGAAGAAGCTAAAGAAAATCCATCTTTTCAGCCTGGAAAGTATGTTTCGATTCGAATTTTAAGAAGTTTAACCTACGATTTGATTGGAAAAGTTGTACATTAATTAAGCATTTCTGGGCACTTAGACGCCATTTCAAACGATTTGAAACTGCTTAATTTTTTGAGTTGGAATTTCGTAACCCTATGTAAATATTGAGGATTCCAACTGCCATCAATACCAAGGGAAGCACAATTTTTACCATAAAATCCTTCCTAACCTATTGAAAATGCAAGCTTTATGCCACATGAATAATTCATTAGCAGAATCATTGACAGGGGAATTTCATTTCCTCTACAATCTAACCTAGGCAGATTTTTTTGAAGTTTTAAAACGCATTACGTTTGTCTAAAAATGAGAGGAACGAATATGTATAAAATAACATTTTGGGCCATGACCTATGGCATTACAATTGGTGGTTTTCTGACTTTCTTTGCATGGTATGCAACAAACCATCCAACCTATAAAGAGTGGCTCTATAAACTTGCACCCATTCAAGTACTGATTGGGTTATTTTGCTTGGTGGGGGGTGCTTTGGCGCTATTTTACCCGCTTGGAACAGAGCAATTTATTGGGGATCTCATCCCCGGTGCCACGGCGCTCATCATTGGGTTTTGGCTATCGATGACCTATATGAAGCCAAAATTACCCATTTTATATGATATGAGCCAAAAACTTACCCCATATCAACTGCCCCTCGGCCTTCTTGCCATTGGCGCGGCTGTCGTTCATTATTTCTTTTGGGGTACAAAGAATTTCTTCTAACCTCAGGAATTGGGGTCAGATCCCACAGGGATCTGACCCCCTCCTGCTTTTTTTGCCCCGTTACACTTTAGACAGCTGTGACATTTCCGCACATAAAAAAATTGCACAATAAAATCAATAGGTTAAGACACTTCTGGCACACCCCTATTGCGATTGTGTAAAATCTCTTCATTTTCTGTCGTTCAGAAGAAGTTTATAACCCATTGAAATTACTTTCTTTTTTTATCGCTCTGATGGCACACCCCTTGCAAAATATATAAGCAAAGGGCAGAACATTGGATTTTGCAGCTGAAGTTGAATGGTCATCCTGAGCACGAAGTGCGAAGGATCTTGTGTTGAATTGAATTGGAATTGAAGGTGAAGTGATGGTTCGTTATGGATTGTTATCGGGTGTTGCACTCTTTTTGGTTCTTGCAGCCAATCAAAAAATTACGCCGCTTGTTGCCGCTTTGACGGCACATGCGCAAGAAAGAATTTTAGCGGAAAAACTCGTTGATCTTGACCACGATGGCCAAATGGAAAAAGTGGTCAAAATAAAACAAGATGGGAAAATTTCTGTTCAGATTTACCATCTCTATGGGTTTCAAGATTCCGTTCAAAGTAAGCTCATTGCACAATACCAATTCCCCACAGGAGAAGATGGATTTATTTATGACAAGCAATCCATCACCAACCTCGCCTTTTCCGATGTAAATAAAAACGGGCAACTGGAGATTCTGGTTTCATTTTTTGATGAAACCACCAAAGAAAGCAAGGTCCATACCCTGGCATGGGATAAAAATCAGAACAATTTATTGAAGTTAGAAAGGGAATATTAATATGGCGTCTTATTTTAAAGAATTCACAGTCACACGAAGTATATCACTTACCCAAGCGAAGCCATTGGTTTCCAAACGGCATCGCATCTCAAAACAACGTCCCCCGTCACGTAGTTTTTTTGTTTATGAAATCATTCGAGATATTTTATTTGCAACGCTTATTATTTTATCTGCCATATTGGTTTATTTTTCAGCGATTCAACCTTTTAAAACGAGCATTCGAGCTCCCCAAAGCCTCACACAAAATTATTCCAACATTTCACAAAATTGGTCCAAAATTCAAGCCAACTTATATTACAAAATGGCAGCCGAAGCTTACGGAAAAGGTGACTATGCCCTTGCATTAAACCATATTGAACAAGCCCAATACCTCAATTTATTTGATCCTAAATTTATAAAATTGAAAAAAGCAATCGATGAAGCCAAAGTATTACAACAAACGTTTGTACAAGAATTCAAAGCCAAAGCGCACAGGCAGTGGGTAGAAGATCAAGTTGCTTTTCATCTGGGACGCGCGCAACGACTGATTGATCAAAAAGAATGGGATTTAGCAACCATTGCCTACCAGGAAGCCCTTATGGTGGATCCTTATAATGAACCTGCCAAAAACGGAATTGATCACATGGACAGCCTACGCAGAACCATTATTCAAAAATCTGCTCCTTTAGAAAAACCTTCTTTGACCGCCATTGATGTTTTTCAAAAGATCAATCATATCCTTTCACAAGCGCAGGATTTAGAAAATCAACAAAAATACTCAAACGCAATTTCACTCTATAAAGATGCTTTAACGCTTGCTAAAACACATGATTTTAAAACATCTCACATTATGGAGCCCCTCAAACAAGCGCTCAAGACGCTTACACATGAAACACAAACTTTATGGGCCGAAGCTGAAACCCTCATCCAGGCACAAAAATACAAAGAAGCCAAAGTCGTCATTGAAAAAATTCTTTTTATGAATCCAAAATTTCAACCTGCCAAAGAAAAGCATGTGCAATTAAATCAAATTTTAGCCAAACAAGTAAAAATGCTTTATTCTCAAGCCGCCGTATATGAAAATCTCCCCGATATTTCGGCTGCAAAATCTAAATGGCAAGAAATTTTGAATTTAACTGAGAAAGAACATCCCTATTACATCAAAGCCAAAGAAAAACTGCTCCAATACGTAAGTCTTTAAGGCTGCCTTCTCTTTTGATATCGATTGACGGCATTTACATGTTCTCGATAGGTTTTTGAAAAAAAATGCGTTCCATCATTTTTTGAAACAAAATATAAATATTCTACCTTCGCTGGGTCAACAGCTGCTTCTAAAGATTCCAGACCAGGATTCGCAATAGGACCAAAAGGTAATCCTTTTTGAGTATAGGTATTATAAGGGGTGGGTATTCTTAAATGGCTTTTGGTTAAATTTCCAGAAAAATTTGAAATTCCATAAATAACCGTTGGATCACTTTGTAATTTCATGTTGAATTTCAATCGATTGTGAAAAACCGCTGAAATAAGTTTTCGTTCATGGGGAACAGAAGTTTCTTTTTCAATGATAGATGCCAAAATAACAACTTTTCTTTTTGTAAGTTTTAATTTTTTCGCCTTGTATTGAATATCTGACGAATAATTTTGATAAAACCGTTCTACCATGGTTCGAATAATTGTTTGGGCCGTAACCGGCTTTGAGAAAAAATAGCTTTCTGGAAAAAGATATCCTTCACAAGAAGGGCCCGAAATTTGAAGTTCTTCAAGTAAAAGCCCCTGTGTACAGGTTTCTAAAAATTCTTTCTGAGAAACAAGCCCCACAGCCTCATATACTTGGGCAATCTGATACATATTATATCCTTCAGGAATCGTCGCACGATATAAATAAGTTGCACCACTTACGAGCAGATTTAAAACATCAATGGGTTTCATGTTTGAATATAATAAATACTCTCCCGCTTTAATTTTTTTTAGATTCCCTTTCAGCCTCGCTAAAATATAAAATTTTAATTTGCTTGTAATAAGCTTTTCGTCTTTTAACTTTCTGGCAATTTTTCGGAAGGGTGCTCCTTTTGGAACCGAAAAGATAATTTCATTTTTTTGATCGGAAGGGACGGTATTTAAAAATAAAAACACTTCGATAAATACAAATAAACAAAAAACAATTCCCCCAATGATCGATATTTCTTTAAAACGTTTCATTTGTTTGAATCCATGTAACTTTTTAAAATAAATACTGCGGCCAGTTTATCAATTGCTTTTTTTCTTTTCCTTCGACTGATGTTTGCTTCCAGAAGAACCTCTTCAGCTTGTCGGGTGGTAAAGGACTCATCCCAAATTTCAATCGGGCAGGTGACTTGTTTTTTTAATTTTTCGACAAAATCAATTACTTTTTGGGTTTGAGGTGTAATGTTTTGCGATAAGCCTTGAGGATAACCAACGACCAGAGTATCTACTTCGTATTCATGAAGAAGCGCTTCAATCTTTTTGAAATCTTCTTGCAAAGTTGTTCGTTCAAGGGTGGTAATGGGTTGTGCCGTCCATCCCATGGCATCGCTGATCGCAACGCCAATGCGTCGGCTTCCCACATCTAATGCCATGAGCCTTAAAATCTTATTTTTCATATTTAGGAATACCGGGTAAAAAGCTCGGTGCAGTATCGTCGGCTTCATCCTCTAAAGAGGCAACAGGATACGTACAATAATAGGGCGCAAATAACGCGGTGGGATATCCATTCCCACTTTTTCCCATACCTCCAAACGGAAGCTTCGAAGAGGCGCCTACGGTTGATCGATTCCAATTGATCAGGCCCGTTTTACTATTTTGGAAAACAGTTTCATAAGATGCCCGATCTTTTGTAAAAACCGACGTCACCAAACCATAATCTGTTTGATTGGAAAGAGAAATCGCTTCCTCTAAAGAATCGGCAATTAAAATTCCAAGACTTGGCCCAAAAATTTCAGATTGTAAATAGGTTCCCCCCGTTTGATTTTTAAACATTCGATAAATAGAAGGCGTAACATAATATCCTGGGTATTTTAATTCTAAAGCCTTGCCGCGCATAATGGTCTCGCCCCCTTCTCTTTGGGCAATCCCTTGAAACCGAAGATATTTTTCCATGGCAGTTTGATGAATGAGCGGCCCCATAAAAGGAGGTTCATCCTCAAAAGCATAGCCAATGCGAATTTCTTTGGAAAGTTGGTGTAGTTTTTCAATAAACTGATCTGCAATTTTCGGAAGTAAGATCAGTCTGCTCGTTGCGGAACATCGTTGCCCCGTTGTTAAATAAGCCCCTTTCACAACTTCATAGAGTGTTTTTTGAAAAGGCGCATCTTCCAAAACAATGGCAGCATTTTTTCCACCCATTTCCAATGCAACCAGTTTCCAATAATGTTGGGCTGTTTCTTGTTTAATTTTTAAACCCACTTCGTAAGATCCGGTAAATAAAATGCCATCCACATTTTTTTCCATGCATAATCGCTTCCCAATTTCTTTTTCACCTTGCACAAGATTAAATACGCCCTTTGGAAAGCCCGCTTTATGAAAAATTTCAGCATACACTTGCCCAACGGCAGGCGTTAGCTCGGACGGTTTAAAAACAACTGTATTTCCCGTTAACAGCGCAGGCACAATATGGCCATGGGGTAAGTGCGCAGGAAAATTAAAGGGGCCGATCACGGCCATGACCCCTCTGGGTTTAAAACGGTATCTTCCTGGAATGTCAGCCAATGCGTCAGCAACACTGTGGTCCATCACAAGCTTCATGCTGCTTTCGATGGTAACTGTAATTTTCCCGAGCAAAGCCTGTGCTTCTTGGCGCGCCTCCCAGAGCGGTTTACCCGTTTCCCTCGAAATCACTTCTGAAAGGGCATCCACCTGTGAAGAAATTTCAGTATGTAGTTTTTTAAAATATGAAATTCTTTGATCTATGGTTAAGTTGCGCCACGTTAAAAAAGCTTTTTTCGCCGCATCCACCGCTTGCCCAACATGTGAATACGTATAGGGAAACATGCCCAGATGATCTTTCGTATTTCCAGGATTCATCGACTCAATTTCTCCAGAAGGGTCTTTGGAAAGCACAAAATTCCCATCGATGTAATCCCCTAAAATTGGAATGGGCTTAAATATTTTCATTTTGACTTGGAATTTCAAAAGGTAAAAAGTGGACGGTATCTCCAGGCCCCACTTGTAAGACTTCTTTAATGTCAGATGGCAGTTGAATTCTTTTACGTTCAATTTTGCAATTTCCAACCACGGCTTCAAATTGTCCATCGTATTCTTTTGCAATGAGCCCAGCTTGCGTAAATTTTCGTGCCCCCGATTTTTGAATACGATAGCGTTTGGTAGCTTTAATGACAGCAATATCTTTCATCCGCGCACCGTAATGCGGCCCCCCATCAAAGGGATCAATCATTCTTAAATATTTTAATCCAATCGATTCTAACATTCGAGTTGCGGGTTTAGAATCTTCGCCTACTTCTCCAATCAATTGACGAACACGTGCACTTAAAAGACATGTAAAAATATGCTCTCTTGGGAATAATGAAAAAATAAATTCTTTATTTTTCCGGCTAATTTTGTCTGCTTCTAAATAGGGGAGGTTTGTAAATTTCTGCCCAATGGCTTCCCAAAGTTCCGATTTTCCCTCTTCTGTTAACGGCGGTAAAAACTCGGTCAAAATTCGATCTTTGAACCGTCTTCTGTGCATGGCAATGTACATGAGACGAACCCAAGAAAGGGCTTTGCCTAAATGTTGCCCCGTATGACGAAAAGCGGGGTGCAAAATTAAGCCCCCCAATTCCGTGGGGCCATCTTGATCATATCCAAATTTTAAAACTTCGTGAACAATGCCAGAATGAATGGTTTTACTAAATTTTTCGAGTTTTTGAACTTGAAAATAAAAATGGGGGCTATCTTTGGTTCCATGTTGGGCAATAATCATGGAATTTCCAATAATCTTTTGAGATTCTCGCTCTTCTAAACAAAAAATGTACTCTGCTTCGGGCCGCGACACTTCTCCATTAAAAGAATGTATCGAACGTTGAATTTGTTTCCGAAGTTCTGGGGTTTCCATAGCCAAATTTACAGCATTCAACATTCTTGAAAGCGTATTGACTTGCTTTAAATCAGCTGTTTTTACAGATCGAACAATAAACATCTAAGCTCCTTTAACACAGAATGATTCAATCAATTTTTCGTAGAATATCACAGCCTTATTTAAATGATGAATATAATTGAATTCATTCGGTCGGTGGACATTGCCCACCGAAATGCCTGGACCCCAAACAATCGCTTCCGCACCCATTTGTGCATAAATAGAAGCCTCGGTTGAGGTCGCTTTGGTGGCAACAATATCTTGTAATCCCATCTGTTGCAAGATGTGCCTCGCCTCACGCACCAAAGTCGAAGAAATACTCGTTTCCATGGGCTTACTTTCACGAAGATTCTTCACCAAAACATTTATATCCTCTTGATTTTGCTTAACTTTTTCTATTTCCTGAGAAAAGCCCAAAAACCAGGCATTTGTGTCTAAGTTGGGTAAAGTACGAATGCTCAGCTGCAAAGTGATCTGATTGCTTTGCGTTTTTAAAACATTACAACTCAGTAAACTATAAGGTGGATCAAAGGTATCTAAAGGGGTCTTTTTAAAAACATGGGCATAACGACGCACAATTTCATAAAGGGTAATCAGCATTTTTGTCATGTGTGGCGAAAAAACCATGCCCTTCTCGCTATTTTCTTCTTCAGATGCGGTAAACTTTTTAGGGTTTGGCGTTATTTTTTGTGTTGCGAGACCTTTTAAAACAGCACTTTCAGCAATGACATTAATCAGGTGCCCGCCTTCAATTGAAACCAAAGAAAGGTCTGGCATCGTCTTTAAAAAATTAAAAAGCTCTTCAATGGCATTTTCACCCAAATGAGGCGTAGAGCTATGCGCTGCCTTTCCTAAAAAATCGAGTCTAGAAATTTTTTCTTGTTTCGAGATCGGACGGGCTTTTTTGTCTTCCAAGCAAATTTCAACCACCAGGTGCCCCTTATGGGCATGAATAATATTTAAGTTAGAAGGCTCCCCAACGACAGCATAGGTTGGCTTTACAATTTTACTTTCTAAAATCTGACGCGCGCCCACAAGGCCACTTTCTTCACCATAGGTTCCCACCCAAACAAATGGATTTTTAAAAGGAATATTGATAAATTTTTCTAAGGCTTTGAGTTTACAAAGTGCATCCAGTTTTACATCGGCAGCCCCTAATCCAAAAATTTTATCTTGGTCCACGGTTGCGCGAAAAGGATTTCCACCCGTTCGATCCCAAAGCGAAAAATCCCCTGCAGAAACGGTATCGAGGTGGGAATTAAAAAGAAGTGTTTTTCCGGTCTGAGGACCTTTGCGAACAATAAGATTCGCTTGTGGCTTTTCAAAATGGGTGGCGCTTTGTTTCTCAATGTCTACATCAAACGGCTCTAAAAGCTTACACAGGTATTCAACAACGGGGAGATTACTTTCATAGGTAATAGAATTAATTTCAAGAATCCGGCTTGCTTCTTCCAGTAAATTAAAACTCATAGCTTTTGTATGGCCTTAGAAAGGATACCCAATGCTTTTTGATATACACTTTCTGTAAGAATACCTGCGGGCAATAAAAATCTAACTTTATAGGGGCCTCGGCCACAGGAAAACAACATCACACCTTCTTCAAACGCCTTTAAAATAAGCGCCTTGGTGTTTTCCATGCTTCCATCTCGAAATTGCCATGCCCACATGGCGCCGACCCCGGAAATATTTGAAATGGTTTCTTTCCCAAATTTCTTTTGAAGATCTTCGATCCCTTTTTTGGCCCACTTTTCAAGGTGCGCAATTTTCCCTGTCGTACCAAAAAATTTTTCTTTTTTAAGACGCTCTAAAATATGACTGGCAACGGTTAAAGAAACAGTACTGCCATTAAATGTACCTGCAATGAGTCCCGGATCTGGATTATATTCGGCTGTATAGAGTGTGGCGCAGTTTTGAAGCATTTTCCCGACGGTCACCACATCCACATAATCCGTCAAATTTAAAGTTTGGAATGCAAACAAGCTTTGTGTGCGTGCAAAGGTTTGAACCTCATCCACCCAAATTGCGATTTTTTCTTCCTGGCAGATATCCATAAGGCTTGTAAAAAATTCTCTGGGCGCCAGATTAAACCCACCTTCTCCTTGGATGAGCTCAAATACAAACCCCGCAATTTCCCCTTTTTCTTTGTGTAAAACATCTTTCAGCGCCGTTACACTTTTTTGAATGCTTTGATCATCTGCGGGATCATAAAAAGGAATATAACTTGCCAAATGAAATGGATGGAGGCCTTTCCTGTATTTTTCATTATCTGTAATTTGTGCCATCGCAATACTTCGGCCATGAAAACAATGTTGAAAGGCAACGACTTTATAGGCAGGTGATTTTTTTTGTTGAATGATTTTAAGCGCATTGTCATTGGCCATGCTGCCAGACAGTACCGGCCACACATGCTTTAATTTGCCGCCAGCCAGTGAAAGTAATTTTTGTGAAAAATCTAAGACCTCCGGGCTCAACTGCAAATTTCCCTGCATGACAATATTTTTGGATGCTGCTTGAATTGCGGTATCGATTAAATCTAAATTGGAATGCCCAAAATAATGGGTGCCAATGCCTGTAATGAAATCGTATTTTATGGAGCCATCGACCAGCTCTGCCAAAGCGCCATGTCCAATTCCAGAAAAAATGGCCGGATAAAAAAGAGGCCGCCCCCGAACCAAATCTATTTCACGCGCAACCTCTTCTAACAATTTGGAGGAACTTTTTTTAATATTTCGGATTTGCTTTTGGTGCGCTTGAATCGCCTTTAAAAGATCTCGTTTACCGCGTAAAAAAGACGTGTGTTTAAAAAGAGTTGTTGCCACAGTCATCTTACCTGCTATATATAATAAAAGTACCATTTTGGACAATGAAAAATTCACACTATCATATTGGAATTATTTTGGTTTTCGTGTTTTTGGCATGCCTTTTTGGATGCGCCGGCGGGGATGTTAAGAAAACCCAAGAAAAAATCGATTTAGAAGTTGCGATGGACTTTCAAAAGGCAGGCAGATACGACCTGGCCTTAGAACGTTTTCAAAGCATCCGAAACAAATACCCTTTAAGCCCGGAAGCCGTTGAAGCTGAGCTTCAAATTGCCGAAACCTATTATTTGGCTGAAAATTATATTGAAGCCCTGGCATATTTTAAAACGTTTCGAGACTTACATCCCTCTCATAAACAAGTGGATTTTGCGGCCTATCGAATTGCCTTATGTAATTACAAGCAGATTCCCCCTACGATTGATCGCGATTTAACCCCTGCTCAAAAAGCCCTTGAAACCTTTCAAGAGTTTTTAGACGAATTCCCACATTCTAAATATGCAAAGGAAATTAAAGAAAAACAAAAATCTGCCAATCAACAATTAGCCGAAAAAGAAATGTATATTGCTGAATTTTATTTAAAACGAAAAAAATACCAAGCTGCGGCCGGCAGACTCGAAGAGATTTTAAAGAAGTACAGAAACCTGGGATTTGATGAAAAGGCCTTGTATTACCAAGGACTCTGCTATTATCATATGGATAAGAAGAACCAGGCAACGCGGGTTTTAAATAGTTTTTTAAGCAGATTTCCAGAATCGCAGTTTGCAGGACAGGCAAAGGAATTATTGAGTAAATAAGACCTTTATGGATCAGTACCAATATTATATTCAACTCGCCAAAGACCGTCTTAAAGTTAAATCCTTTCAAGAAGCCAAAGATTATCTTCTAAAGGCAATTCAGCAAAACAATTTGGGCGCCGAAAGCTATTATCTGTTGGGCAATATTTATCATGAAAAGGGGAAATTTACCCAAGCCATCGAAGCTTATAAAAAAGCATTGTCTTTAAAACCAAACTACACGGACGCTGCTATTAGCTTATCTGTGCTTTACAACGATTTAGGAAAATACGAAGAAGGAAGGCTGATTTTTAATCGCGCAAAAAAGCAAGTTCATTCGGTAGACCGTGTGGAAGATTCTTACATTAATGAAAACTTAGCGCAAAAGCATATTGAATTGGGGCAAATGTATGAATCGTATGGCCGGCATGAAGAAGCGCTTCAAGAATTTGAAAAGGCGCTTTCACTCCATGAAAAACCCGAAATCGCAATTCATATTGCAAAACTTTACGAAAAACAGGGGGCACTTTCAGAAGCTTTGAAAGTTTTAAAAACTACGAAAGCCAGCCATCCGGATTTTATCCCCGCGTATATTCAATTGGGGTTAACGTATTATGCACAAGGGAAAATGATTGAAGCCACCCATGAATGGGAAGCGGCACTCGACATGGATCCTGTAAATAAGCAGGCCATCATGTATTTGGACATGGCCCAACATGCACAAGTAACCACGGTTTAAAGATGGCTCTTTTTTTTCTAAACATTTTTATTTCTGCAACTGCAATTAGCTTTTGTGCCTGGCTTTCGAATAAATACCCTGTACTCGCAGGGTTTATGATTGCACTTCCCCTTTCAACGCTGTTGGTACTTCCACTTTCTTATTTTCAATACCAAGATCCCCAAAACACCATCACCCTCGCAAAAAGCATTTTGGTTGCCCTTCCTATTACGTTTTTATTTTTTGTGCCTTTTTTTCTCTCTCAAAAATTTTCTCTAAGTTTTTGGGCCTGTTATGGCCTCGGCATCCTTTTTTTAGGGATTGGCTTTGTGGCGCACAAGCTTATTTCGCAGTGGGTGTGAAAAAAGTTTCAAATCCAATCCTTAAAAAAAGAATAGGAGGCAGAAAATGGTATTAAAATTAAGCGTAATTACGGGTGCAATTGCGATACTACTCATTACAATCGTCGGGGTATTAAAATTTAAAAAACCAAGCCTCATTCCGAGGGAAGTTCTTTTTGGAAATCCACTTAAAGCAAGTCCAAAGATTTCTCCAGATGGAAAAAAAATAGCATATCTTGCGCCTGTCGATAATGTCCTAAATGTCTGGGTAAAAACAGTCGGCCAGGAGGATGATACAGTCGTCACAGCTGACAAGGAACGCGGGATTCGCACTTATTTTTGGGCCGAAGACAATCGGCACATTTTTTATCTTCAAGACAAAGGCGGAAATGAAAATTGGCGTCTTTATGCTGTTGATCTTACCCAAAATACCATAAAAGATTTAACACCTTTTGAAAATGTTCAGGTTCGAACTTTAGCGAAAGATAAACATTTTCCAAATACGCTCATCATCGAAATGAATAAAAATAATCCTAAACTACACGATGTATATGAACTTACTCTGCCTGAGGGAGGCCTGAAGCTATTGGCTAAAAATCCAGGAAATATATCCAGTTGGGTTATAGATACACAGCTTAAAGTAAGAGGCGCTTTGGTTTCGGTCGCTCAGGGTGGATTTGACCTTCTTGTTCGGGCCAATCATGATTCTAAGTGGGAAAAAATAATTTCGTGGGATTCACAAGATGCATTAACCAGTGAGCCCATTTCCTTTTCTAAAGATGGTTCCTTTCTCTACCTTAAAGATTCCAGAAATGTAAATGCGGGACGTCTTATGCGGCTATCGTTAAAAGATCGTGCTATGCATGTCATCTCTGAAGATCCTCAATATGATGTAGAACAAATTATGGTTCACCCAGATACCTATACGATTCAAGCGGTTTCTTATTCAAAGGCACGCCATGAATGGATTGTTTTGGATAATAATATAAAAAAAGATTTCGAATTTTTATCAAACCTGGATCATGGTGATTTTTTTATTGTCAGTCGGGATCACGCGGACACCACATGGCTTATTGCGTTTATAAAAGATAATGGTGCCATCCCATATTACGCTTACGATAGAAAAAAGGGGACTGCTAAATTTCTTTTCCATCATAAACCAGATCTCAATAACTATACGCTCTCAAAAATGGAACCCATTTCATTTGAATCGAGAGATGGGTTAACGATTCATGGTTATATTACTTATCCTCCGAGAACTCAGAAAAAAAGACTCCCAATGGTTCTAAATGTTCACGGTGGGCCATGGGGCCGAGACACATGGGGATATCATCCGGAAGCACAATGGCTGGCGAACCGAGGCTATATTTCGCTTCAGGTTAATTTCCGAGGTTCAACAGGGTACGGAAAAGCATTTACAAATGCTGGAGATAAAGAATGGGGAGGGAAAATGCACCTTGATTTGGTCGATGCCGTTCAATGGGCTATAAATCGCGGCATTGCAGATCCCACCAAAATTTGTATCTATGGGGGATCTTACGGAGGATATGCAGCTCTTGTAGGAGCGACTTTTACGCCTGATCTTTTTACGTGTGCGATTGATCTTGTAGGTCCCAGCAGTCTGATAACTTTTATGAATAGCATTCCGCCATATTGGTCTAATTACTTAGAAATGCTGCATAAGCGAGTAGGAAATCCAAATACGGAATCTGATTTTTTAAAATCACGTTCTCCCCTTTTTCATGTCGAGAAGATTAAAATTCCGATGCTCATTGCACAGGGCGCCAATGATCCCAGAGTAAAGCAAGCTGAATCGGAACAGATTGTTGAGGCCATGAAGCAAAAAGGGATTGATCACATATACATGCTGTTTCCTGATGAAGGTCATGGTTTTGCAAAACCCCAAAACCGTCTAAAATTCTATGCGGCAACTGAAAAATTTCTTTCAAAATATTTGGGCGGTCGTATCGAATAGGAAATTTTCAATTTTAATGAAGTTTTTTGGAAAGAAAATTAAAATAATTTGCCCCTGAACTTACAAAAGTTCTTTTACTTTTCGAAAAACATCGGAGAGTTTGCGGGCGTCTGGGCCACCGCCTTGGGCAAAATCGTTTCTTCCTCCCCCTTTTCCGCCGAGAATTGTCCCAAGTTTTTGGATGAGATCGTTTGCGGAATATTTTGAAACCAAGTCTTGTGTAACAGCTACCGTTAAGGAAGCCCTTCCTTCTAGATCGGCCCCTAAAATAATGATTCCGGACTTTAATTCATTTTTAAGTTGATCGCTCAACGTTCGAAGGGCTTTGG
>MGRI01000036.1:4572-11151 GCA_001798105.1 Deltaproteobacteria bacterium RIFCSPHIGHO2_02_FULL_40_11 | reverse complement strand
CTTAAAAGCGCCTTTGATTGCCCTGCGATTGATTGATCTAAAAACTTTTCTTGTCCTCTTTCCAATTCTTTTACTTTCTGTGTGGTTTGCTTCACACGCTCGAATACATTCTGAGACGATGCTTTTAGTTCTTCCTCAATTTCTTTTAAAGTTTCATCCCTGGATTTCAGATAGGAAAATGCCCCATCGCCTGTTAAGGCTTCGATGCGCCTAACCCCTGCTGCAATGGCGGTTTCAGAAATAATTTTAAAAAGCCGGATTTCACCTGTATCGTGTAAATGTGTCCCACCGCAAAGTTCTGTGGAATAATTTCCAATTTGAAGCACCCGCACGTTATCTTCATATTTTTCACCAAAAAGTGCCATGGCCCCCAAATCTATTGCTTCTTTATAGGACATCACAGTTGCTGTAACGGGATCTTGGGCACGAATGCGCTCATTCATGAATTTTTCGAGTCCCTCAATTTCCATAGACGTAAGTGGCGAAAAATGCGTGAAATCAAATCGAAGACGATCTGGAGCAACCAAAGAACCCGCTTGTCTTATATGGTCTCCAATTTGGGCTTGCAAAGCATGATGCAGCATGTGGGTTGCTGTATGATTCAACATAATATCGTGTCTTCGTTTTGCATCGACACTGAGCGTAAATAACTCACCCACCTTCAGACTTCCTTCTTTTAAAATGGCTTGATGGATGATTAAATACGGAAATGGTTTTTTTGTATCTTTTACCTGAACAGTTGCATTTTTATTTTGAAGGGTCCCTGTATCCCCAATTTGTCCCCCACCTTCGCCATAAAAGGGCGTATGTGTAAAAACAAGTTCGCATGCAATTTCTTCTTTTTTAACAGAAATAGCATTTTCAAGCTCTCCGTCAATCAGGATCGCGACAAGTTTTCCTTCAGCTTGGGTTGTTTCATAACCCAAAAACTTTGTTTGATGCTTTTCATAGAGTTTTTGATACACAGGATTTTGTTTTTTCTCGCCAGATCCTACCCAGCTACTTCTGGCTCTCTTTCGTTGTTCTTCCATATGCACTTGGAAATCTTTTTCATCCACAGTTAAATGATTTTCCCTGGCAATCACATGAATCAGATCTAGGGGGAATCCAAACGTATCATAAAGCTTATAGGCTATTTCTCCTGAAACCTGTTTCTTTTTACTTTGTTTTAAGACTTCAATTTCTTTTTCTAAAAGCCCAAGACCTTTGTCTAGCGTTTGTAAAAATCGTTCTTCTTCAGAAAAAATAACTTTTTCTACAAACGGTTTCTGCTTTATAAGCTGAGGATAGGTTTCCCCCATGAGCCTTTCTACCGAAGCCACAAGCTTAAATAAAAATGGTTTATCCATATCTAATTTTTTACCATAGCGAATGGCTCTTCGAAGAATGCGTCTTAAAACATACCCTCTGCCTTCATTGGAAGGTAAAACGCCCTCAGAAATTAAAAATGTAATGGCACGTATATGATCTGCGATAACACGAAAGGCCGTGTCGTAGTCTTCCAATTTTCCATATTTTTTGGAAACCAACTTTTCGATATCTGAAATTAAATTTTTAAAAAGATCGATGTCGTAATTGCTTTTTACACCCTGCAATACGGAAGCCAAACGTTCCAGGCCTGCTCCGGTATCCACACAAGGCTTCGGAAGTGGCGTAAGCTTGCCTTGGGTGTCTCTGTTAAATTGCATAAACACCAAATTCCAAATTTCCATATAGCGATCGCAATCCGCACCGGGTTCACATTTTTTGCCACAGCTGCAAGCCTTTAATCCTTGATCGTAATAAACTTCAGAACAGGGGCCACAGGGGCCTGTATCTGCCATCGCCCAAAAATTATCTTTATCTGACATCTTATAAATACGCTTCGGATCGATTTTGATATCATTTTTCCAAATTTCAAAAGCCTCTTTGTCCGCTTTATGAACAGATACATAAAGATTTTTTTTGTCTAACTTAAGATCTTTCGTTAAAAACTGCCAGGCATGGTGAATGGCTTCTTTTTTAAAGTAATCGCCAAATGAAAAATTCCCAAGCATTTCAAAAAAGGTGTGATGACGTGCAGTATGCCCCACATTTTCTAAATCATTGTGTTTTCCCCCGGCACGAATACAGACTTGACTGCTGGTAGCACATGTAAATTCCGGCGTTTTCTCGCCTGTAAAATACTCTTTAAATTGCACCATGCCTGCATTTGTAAAAAGAAGGGTAGGATCGTTTTTAGGGACAAGGCTGGACGCTGGCACCACTGTATGCCCGTGTTTTTTAAAATAGGCGATAAACTTTGTTCTAATTTGATCGAGTTTCATGGCGCCAATTTTTCGCCAAACATTATTTCTTCTTCTTTACGGGCGCTTTTTCTGGCTCTGCTTTTTGAGGCACATCGGCTGCGACAGGTTCCTTTTTTGTAAACCCAACGGCCAAAAGAACTTTGCGTTCAATTTCTTTAGAAAGCTTTGGATCTGCATTTAAGAACTCTACTACTTTTTCTCTACCTTGCCCTAATTTTTGGTCTCCATAAGCAAACCACGAACCTGATTTTTCAATAATATTGTGATCTACGCCCAAATCAACGAGTTCTCCTGTACGGTTAATGCCTGTACCATACATAATATCGAACTCCACCTTCTTAAAGGGCGGGGCCACTTTATTTTTTACAACTTTAACACGTGTTCTTGCCCCAACAACCTCTTCGCCTTGTTTAATGGCTTGAATGCGGCGAATGTCTATGCGCGAGGTACAGTAAAATTTTAAAGCATTTCCCCCTGTTGTGGTTTCTGGATTTCCAAACATCACCCCAATTTTCATTCGAAGTTGGTTAATAAAAATAAGTGTTGTTCTCGATTGGCTAATAATGGCCGTAAGCTTTCGAAGGGCTTGAGACATGAGTCTTGCTTGAAGCCCCATGTGAGAATCTCCCATTTCCCCTTCAATTTCAGCTCTGGGTGTCAATGCGGCAACAGAATCAATCACTAAAATATCAATCGCACCACTTCGAATCAATTGTTCTGTAATTTCTAAGGCCTGTTCACCGGTATCGGGTTGTGAAATTAAAAGGTCGTCTGTTCTCACCCCCAAACGTCTGGCATAGCTGACATCAAGTGCATGTTCGGCATCTACAAATGCTGCAATACCGCCTGCTTTTTGCGCTTCTGCAATGGCATGTAAAGTTAAAGTTGTTTTTCCAGAAGATTCTGGACCAAATACTTCTATAATTCGCCCTCTGGGAAAACCACCGACGCCCATGGCAATGTCTAAGCCAAGCGATCCTGTTGAAATTGAAGGAATATCGCCATGCAGGGTTTTTCCTTCGCCCAATCGCATGATGGAACCTTTTCCAAATTGTTTTTCAATACTTGCAATGGCCAAATCAATGGATTTTAATTTTTGGCCGTGATCGGCCGGGTTTTGGGTTGTTGTCATTTTATCCTCCTTCAAGGGGTTTCATTCGGTTATTCTTTTATCCAACGATACAAAAGCTCTAAAACTGTGGTTGCAGATTGGCTTCGAATTTGGGTTCGATTGCCATGAAAGACAACTTTTTTTATATGATGTCTATTTTTAGAAAGCAACGCAAAACACACTGTACCAATGGGTTTTGCTTTGGTTCCGCCCGTAGGCCCCGCAATTCCTGTAATCGAAGCTGCATAATCCGTTTTGGAAATTTTTTGAGCACCTTTTGCCATCAAAAACGCTGTTTGTTCGGATACTTCGCCATACCGTTTCAATGTTTGCGCTGGAATTTTTAAAATTTTTTGCTTTGCCTTTGCCGAATATGTAACCACCCCAACCTGAAAAACCAAAGACGCCCCTGGGATATCCGTTAAACGTTTTGCAACCCATCCCCCCGTGCACGATTCTGCCAAAGAAAGCGTCTTTCTTTTTTGTTTTAACAGTCGAACCAGTTTTTCTTCAATTCTCATACAAAGTGCCCCGCGATCAAAAGATGCATCACCAGGCAGGTATAGATGCCAGCTAAGACATCATCTAAAACAACCCCCATCCCTCTTCGAAATTTCAGCTCCACCTTTCGGATGGGATACGGTTTAAAAATATCAAACACTCTAAAAATTAAAAATCCTAAAATCGCTGTTTGCCAACTGAGCGGAACAAACAAAAAGGAAAATAAAATTCCAGAAATTTCATCAATCACAATTTTTGAAGGATCTTTTTGTCGCAGGATTTTTTCAGCCAAGGTTGAAATCCAAATGGAAAATGCTGTAAAAGCCAAAATGGTTAAGATGTATAAAGGCGTAGAAAGGGGCATCAGAAGATAAACCAAAGCCACGCCTAAAAGCGATCCCCACGTCCCCGGTGCAATCGGGATGTATCCTAATCCAAATCCCGTCGCAAAAAAGAGTGTGAAAAATTTCATACGTCTATTCTTAGCAGATCTCTCTCAAAAGAAAAAGGGATTGGAAGAAAAAAAGGGTCGGAAATCCGACCCCCCTTCGTCTATTGTTGGACTAAAACTTTTTTGGGATTATCCGCCATGTCAATCAGATACAATGCTGCAGGTAAATTATTTTCTACAACATCTTGAATCTTTTTGGCAGAGGGATAAAATCCACCTTCAAAGAGCGACCCCGGATACAGTTCAAAGGTAAATGAAATAAGACCATGCTTCCCATACGACCAATCTGTCGTATCGCCAGAGGTAATATATAAATCGCTGGATTGCTGGGGCGTGTATCCCGTCATTTGTGCCATTTCTTTGGCCAGGGTTTCATGTGTTTCTCGCGCGGTTTTATCTTCAATGCCATCATAAGTATATCCCCACGGATATAAAATAAGTTCACTAAACGTATGATAGCTTAAAAGTGTTGTAAGGTTCGTCTTCGTTTCAACAAAGTTTTTGATGGCTTGCGTTTCTGGCTCTGAAAATTCACTTGGGCCACGATAGGTTTCAGAAGTCTTGCTGCTTCCCGCACCTTCGCCTCCCCATTTGTAGCCGTAGTTTCGATTGAGATCGACGCCATAAATATTGCCATGCTCATCGCCCTTTCTATTTTTACGCCACCATTTATAAGGATTGGGTTCTGTGATGTCGTATTCTGCGCCATCGGGATTAACCATCGGTAAAATATAAATATCTCTGGAATCCACCAAACGCGTAATATTGGCATCTTTCCCATAGTTTTCCAAAAGATGCTTCATTAAAAACAAAGGCACTTCAGCACTTAAATGCTCTCTGGCATGGTGCAAGCCCAAAAATAAAATGCCAGGGTGTACGTTTTCCGCATCCCCCGTAATATGCATCATATAAAGTTCTTTGCCTTCCACGCTTTCGCCAATACTATACAGTGTCGCAATTTCTGAATACGTTAAAGCCAGGGACAAAAGCTCTTGTTCCATTTCTGAATAATTATGAAAGTCGCTGTCTTTTGCTGGAAAATCTAAAAGATGCTGGGAGAGCAACTTTGCTTGATACGAAAACCCCAGTTTTTTAAGATCTGCTAATCCTTCATAGCGCCCAATCGCAACCACATGGTCCTTTGAAACTTGCTCAATCGCAAAACCTAGATTTGCAATTTGCGTTCTTTGTTCTTTGGTTGTGACATCAATTTTAATAATCTGTAATGTATCTACAGAAGAAGGCTCAAACGACTTCAGTGCAAATAAAGGTAAAACAAATAATAGAAATAGCGCAACACGATAACGCTTCATACGATCTCCTTTTGTTTTTTCGAATTTTTTGAACGACACCTTGTAAAACTGACGCCATCATATCTTAGTTTTGGGAAATTGACAAACAGATTGCCCCCCGATAAAACGATGCCCGATGCATTTAGAACGCCCCCTTAAAAAAGAGATTCTTCGATTTAGCCAAAAATTATATCAAAAAGGGTATGTCGCCAACCACGACGGCAATATTTCTGTAAAAACACCTCGTGGCATTTGGGCAACCCCCACCGCACAAAGTAAAGGCGATCTTACGCATGAAGATATGCTTGTTTGCGTGAATTCTGAAGGCAAACAAATCGCCGGGAAACAAAAAGTTTTTTCTGAAATCAATTTACACTTGATTGCTTACACCTTACGCCCCGATATTCAAGCCGTCGTACATGCGCACCCGCCAAAAGCAACGGCATTTGCAAGCTGTGGTCAAAGTTTACATCCCCCTTTTATTGCAGAAGCCATCGTAACCTTGGGGGATCAAATTCCATTGGTGCCTTTTATGCTACCAGGCTGCCCAGATACCCAAAAAACACTTTCAAATTTTTTGCCTTATGCTGATGTCTTACTCCTTCAAAATCATGGGGTTTTAGCGGTTGGGACTTCTCTTGAACAGGCCTACTACCGCCTGGAATTGGTAGAACATTTGGCCGATATTGAATGGCACGCCAAAGCATTGGGGCAAGTCAAACCCTTACCCGATAAAACCGTTCAAAAATTATTGAAAAAAAGACAAGAAATTGGACTTGGGCGCCCACACAAAGATTCTTCAATTGTTACGCACACTCCAAATGACGTCGAAAAAAGTTTAAACCAAATTGTGGAAGAAGAAGTTCGGCGTTTATTGCGTTAAGACACGGTCTGTTAAGACCAAAAGATCGGGTGTATTTCTGTATTTTCCAGCTA
>MGRI01000036.1:0-4513 GCA_001798105.1 Deltaproteobacteria bacterium RIFCSPHIGHO2_02_FULL_40_11 | reverse complement strand
TTAACATCTTTTTGTAAGCATGAGGGCTTTAAAAGGAGGGAGCATGTTTTTACAGATTTTGGTTCTCTAGACTGAAAATTTCTCTTTAAGTAATCAATGGTCAACCCTGTATCTACAATGTCTTCCACAATTAAAAGATGTTTTCCTTTTAAGGGAATACTGATATCGAGCGTTGTTTGCAATGCGCCCGACGATTTTGTTTCATCGCCATAACTGGAAACCCCATAAAATTCACAGCTTAAAGGCAGCTTAATTTTTCGGATTAAATCTGCACAAAACATAAAGGCCCCTTTTAAAATACAAATTACAACCAAGTCTTTATTTTTGTAATCCTGCGTAATTTGTGCCCCAATCTCTTGAATGCGTTTTTGGATCTTTTCTTCCGAAATTAAAATTTTATGTTTTTCTTGAATCATAGGTTTATACAAAAGAATTATTTAAAATTTCCCCCAGCCCCCCCGCGCCTGGCACAATGTATTGATTTTGATTTAATCCTTTTTCTTGATGCCAATGGGTTCCGGGAACTGTTTTTAAAATATGTTTCGCACTCAATCCCCGATCCAGCCTTAAGGCATAGACAATTAAATCGGGATGTTCTTTTTTAATTTTTTTAAGATATTCTGGTGTGACAATAAGATGTAAAGCAATATATTTTAAAGCACGCCCTTTGACTTGGTGCTTATATAAATCCAAAGTAGCGCAAATGCTTCCGCCTGTGGCACCCATGGGGTCCGGATATAAAACAATGGTGTGATCAATGGGGCCCCCGATTTTAAATCCACTGATATTGGATCCCACCACCCGATTTTTTTCATCTACCGCACGATTAATATAAATATGATCTTGTCTGACATTCTTGGGTTTAAACAGATGATTTAAAAATTCGTATGTGAGTTGCGAAGGTAAAATCCCTGCTCTGGCCAGATTTACGGTTACAACACGCGTTTCAAAATCAATGATTGAGTCTGTCAACACAGCTTCTTTATGTAGGGCATACATACGTGTTTTAATTTTGGCTTGTTGCTTTGGAAATTCTTGAGAAATAACACGCCCAATGAGTCCTTGATACAGTCGTTTTACAAGATCTGTCACCAAGGGTTGAGACACATCTTTGGAACACAAAAGTGCCAATAGAGACGACAAAAACACATCGTCTAGAATATGTATGTTTTTACCGTATTTGTGCTTTATCAAGATCTTTAAACTCAACCTTTCGCGACACAGAAGGTTTGGATTTGCGATCTGAAAGCGTGGGATCAAAGCACTTTCGGCACCGAGCCTCATAGGCTTCAGAAGCCCCCACCACCACACGTTCATCATCTGAAATAATTCTCTGAGAGCGGCTTGCTGGATTACCACACACCACACAAATGGCATTGTTTTTGGTAATATATTCTGCAATGGCTAAGAGCTGTGGAATAGGTTCAAAGGGAAGTCCTTTGTAATCTTGATCCAGTCCAGCCACAATAACCCGAATGCCACGATCGGCCAGCTGTTGACAGATATCAATTAAGTCATGGTTAAAAAACTGGGCTTCATCAATACCAACGACTTGTGTGTCTTTTTGAATACTATCTAAAATTTCTTTTGCGGAGCGGACAACATGCGCAGAAAGCTTTTGTTCACTGTGTGAAGCAATGTGATCTAATGAATACCTGGCATCAATAATGGGTTTAAAAACTTGAACTTTCAGCTTTGCGATTTGTGCACGTTTTAAACGACGAATGAGTTCTTCTGTTTTACCGCTAAACATGCTGCCACAAACAACCTCGATCCAACCTGTCTGATGTGCCCGTATAATATTCATGTCACCCCCTGTTATCTCGGTTTTACTGTATTTTTTATTCGTTGAAAAGCAATTTTCTGTTGCGCACACAAACTTTTCCATTGACAAGAACGTCTTTTACGTCTGAAGCGTAAGACGCATATACAATCGTTGTATAGGGATCCGTGGCGGGCTGTTGATGAAGTGCATCTTTTTGAATCAAAATCAAATCTGCTTGATGGCCGGTTTCAATACTTCCAATTGCATTTTCCATATGGAGTGCTTTGGCACCATAACACGTTGCCATTTTTAAAATTTCTTTGGCTGGTAAGGCTTGAACACCTACCCTGGGTTTTTGAATCAATCCTGCAAGGCGCATTTCTTGAAACATATTTAAGGTGTTATTACACGGCGCCCCGTCTGCTCCCAATGTCACACAAATTCCTTCTTTTAAAAGTTCTGGAACGCGCGCAATGCCAGATCCCAATTTCAAATTGGAGCTTGGACAATGCGAAACGCGCGTATTTGTCTTTTTTAAAACTTCCATTTCACTTTCATCCACCCAAATACAATGTGCAAAACAACTTCGAGAGGTACACAACCCCATATCTTCTAAGTAATGAATTGTTTTTTTGCCTTTTTGTGTTTCAATAGCCTGGCATTCACTTCGGTTTTCACTGGCATGCGTATGAATCATGATCCCATTCTTTTCGGATAAATCATGACAGGCTTTGAGTAATTTTTCGCTACACGATAAAGCAAACCGAGGCGCCAAGGCATAAGACAGTCTTCCATTTTCTTTTCCATGCCATGTTTCAATCAACCTTTGGGTCTCATCTAAAGAAGCGTGGGTATCTTCTTTTAAGCTTTTGGGGGTTTCTTCGCCCGCATCCATCATGGCTTTGCCACAAAAAAGTCGAATTCCTAATTTTTGAGCCGCTTTAAAAATTTCATCGGTATGATGTACGGTTCCCATATCCAAAACTGTGGTCGTTCCTCCCAAAAGAAGCTCTTGAATGCCTAAGCTTGCTGAAGAAAAGAGTGAAGCTTGTGTGTGTGCCCCTTCCATGGGCCAAATTTTTTCTTTGAGCCAATCTAAAAGCTCTAAATCTTCGGCCAAATTTCGAAAGCTGGTTTGACACAAATGCACATGGGTTTGAATAAACCCGGGCAGCACCCAACAGTTTTTGGCATCCAAAACTGTGGTCGGGGGACAGATCTCGAAGAGATCTGTCCCCCTCTGACTTTCTTTCTGATCTTTCGTTAAGATTTTTTTTATCTTCCCATCTTCAATATAAAGATCTGCATTCAAAACCTCTTCTTTCGCATTCATGGTCACAAGTGTGCCATTTTGAATGAGAAGCGAAGAACTCACTCGTCTTGTCCCTTTTTAAGTTCTTCTGGGCCAAAAGAATTTGGAAGAAGTTCTTTTAAAGTAAAAATTTTAATTTTTTGATTCGGGTTGGCGACAATAATTTCTAAATCTTTACAAAACTCTCGAATGACTTGTCGACACGCACCACAGGGTGGAGAAATTTCTTCATTGCCCGTAACAACCGCTAACTTTTTAAATTGTGTATGCCCTTCGGAAACTGCTTTATAAATAGCGACACGTTCCGCGCAATCTCCAAGAGGGAGGGCACAATTTTCAACATTGCAGCCTAAAAAAATAGAACCATCTTCGCATTCCACTGCAGCGCCAACGCGATGATTCGAATAAGGCGCATATGCGTTTTGCCTGGCTTCAATTGCTTTTTTTACAAGCGCTAAATTATCCATGACTTATTGTTATAATGAAAGATTTCATAAATTGTCCAAAGATTTTTGAAACCTTTTGTGTTGTATCTAAAACTTCTTGATGGTTGACAGAGTGCGTTTTTGCCGAAGCAGCAAGATTTGAAATACAAGATAACCCAAAAACTTTCATATTTTGATGTTTGGCAACAATCACTTCTGGAACCGTAGACATTCCGACGGCATCTGCCCCTAATGTTTTTAACATTCGAACTTCAGCGGGCGTTTCATACGTCGGACCCGGTAAGGCCGCATACACGCCTTCATGTAATTTTAACCCGACTTTTTTTGCACACTTTTTTGCGTGTTTTCGAAGATCTTGATCATAGGTATGCGACATATCCACAAACCGAGGCCCCAATTGGTCTAAGTTTTTTCCTCGCAATGGATTCACTCCCATGAAGTTGAGATGATCTTGAATCGCCATAAAGTGTCCAGCCCTAAACTTCCTGGAAATGCCCCCTGCAGAATTTGTAACAATTAAAGTTCGAATCCCCAACTGATGAAAAACGCGAATGGGAAACGTGGTATCTTCTAAAGCATAGCCTTCATAGTAATGCATGCGTCCTTGCATGATGACCACAGGAATCTGGTTTATAGTGCCAAAGACAAGCTGTCCTTTATGGCCAGGAACTGTAACCTGTGGAAAACCTGGAATATCTTGATAGGAAATCGTGGTGCGATCTTCCAGTGTTTCAGCAAATTCCCCCAACCCCGAGCCTAAAATAATTGCGATTTTTGCGGAAGTTTCTTGTTTGCCTTTAATAAAAGCTGATGCGATGTGAATTTTATTCATAGTGGGGGTCAAGCCCTCTTATATTAACATCCCGGCAATGGTTGCTGTCATAAAACACGCCAACGATCCAGCGATCATGGCTTTGAAACCCAACTTTGCAAGATCGCCTCTTCGTTCAGGCGCCAAAGGACCAATGCCCCCCAGTTGAATGGCAATGG
>MGRI01000035.1:8556-8816 GCA_001798105.1 Deltaproteobacteria bacterium RIFCSPHIGHO2_02_FULL_40_11 | reverse complement strand
TGGGGTCAATATTATTAGGAAAACTAGCTGCATAAACAGAAGGAACAAGGTGGGTATGAATTTCATTCGTATAATTTGCATTGGGATCGGCGACGATAAAAACTTTAAGAGTCTGGGTATAATCTGAAATAGGATCAATTGCATTTGTTCGGCTTCCACCTTCATAAATATAGGCGCCTACTTTATCTGTAATTTTTAAAAGCTTTGTAATTTTAGGAAGCCTGGCTGTTTCTCCTGCTAAAGCGGATATGTATAGGGTA
>MGRI01000035.1:0-8514 GCA_001798105.1 Deltaproteobacteria bacterium RIFCSPHIGHO2_02_FULL_40_11 | reverse complement strand
TCCCTGTGTACTTTACAAGCGGCGCTGCCAGGATATTTATTTGAGATTGATCATTGGGTAAAAAAGAGAAAGATTCCAAGCCAAGATTTGAGACACCATACATGTAATCATTCTCAGTCGTATGGGTCATGAATCTTTCATTGTTTGTTCCCGAAACAGATGGATTTACTGAAAAACTAAGAGAACTTGCCATCGTGCGTGATTGAAGCGTATGGAGTTCGTCTACAGACAAAACTTGATGGGCTGTGGTTGTAAAATAAAGATTATTCCCCAGCATGGCCCCTGAAGAAATATCAATGGGGTAGTGTGTATTTGTTTGTGAGTCAAGGGGGCCTTGTAGGGCATCTTCCTTCACTTTTTGTAGGCCATTAAAAAGATTGATTTTGGGCATGCTGGCGCTTTCAAACACATGCCAAATGGGTTCCAGTAAAACTGTAATTTCACTGCTTCCATCATCTTTAATTTCGATTTCTTGAGTTTTCGTTTGATGTGTTGGCGTACCAAATGTCATTTGATACGATCCTGTCTTTATTTTGATGGGATCGTGGAAATTATTACTATCTTGATCCAGCGTGATTGACGCAGAAGCATTTGTAAGTTTGAAGTTGCAGTAAAAGGAATAGTCATCATTTGCATTTTCTTTACATCGTATTTTTCGCCAGACATAAGATAGCGGAAGATTGGCCTGAATCTCTTTTGTTTCATTGATGTCAATATAAAATTCTTCTCGATATGTCTCCCGATCACTTCCCCCCAATATGTTTAAAATATAGTTTTTATTGCCTTCTACAGTGAAAGAAAGAGAGGAAGAAGAATATCCTTTGAATATCATGTTGTTTTCAGATTCTCCAATTTTTACCGTATACCCACTGGGAGTAGAGTTCACACGAAGGGTCGCAGTATTGGGTTCAAGGGTGTGATTTAATGTGAAGGTTTGGTTTGTTTCTATATAAACATCTTCTTCATAAGTGGAATAGCCGTCTTTCGAGAGTTTGACGCGGTAAGTATCAGGGGACTCGAGGCTGATTGTTTTAGAATCCGTAGTCCAGGCTTTTTGTTGATCTTCGATAAAAACATTGCAGGCAACAGGGCAGTTAATTTGTAAGGTGCCATGTGTCTTTGATAATAGGGCATGATATTCTGTAGTTCTGTCGGAGTTAACACTGGCGTGTCCAGACTCACTTGTGGCGTAACCAGACTTTTCAACATGAAGCGCGTATGTTTTTGGGTCAAGTTCAAAAGTGGCTGGTGTTTTTTTGGATTGAAGCACGTTATCAATATAAATATCAGCATCTGAAAGAGTAGAGCTTACATATAACCGTCCTTGAGGTACGGGGATGAAAGTTAACGTCGGAGCGAGCGTTTTGGATTCATCTTCATTGAGCTGGACGGAAGTTTTATAGGTTTCGTACCCGGCTAATTTAAATTCAATCGTATGGTTTTCTTCGGCTGAAAGGTCAAGATTTTGTGACGTTGCGGTTGTGGGGCCTTTTTCTTCGCCATCTATAAAAATAGAGGCTCCAGATGGGGTGGAGGAAATAAGAAGGTGCGCTGGACGTAAGGGAAGTTTTTGTAAAATTAAATATTTAAAAACAGTACGGCCAGCTTCCAGATCAAAATCTTCAATTTTTTCTTCATACCCCGCTAAGAGGAGTTCAAGCTGATGCGATCCTTGTTCCAATACAATTTCTGTGTATGCATCGCTTTGTGTTTTTCCATAATCTGTTCCATTGACAAGAATCGTCGCGCCAGAAGGAGAGGATTTTACTTTCAAAATGCCAGTTGTTGGGGGAGGTTCACGCAAATACACAGATGGACTTTGAACGCTGTCAGATTTTCCAGAGGCATTTGTAGCTTTGATCTGAAAAGTATACATGCCTTTTGTGTGAAATTTTAGGATTGTCATTGCACCCCCAGGGGTGACTTGTTCGGCTGATACACTCTCAATGGATGCAGCGCTGTTTAAGGAAATAAAATCAGTTTTTCCAGGCTCTTGGACTTTCCACTCAAATGTTAAAGCTTCATGATTAGGTTCTGTGGCCTTGTAATAAAATTCATATTCTTTTTCAAGTTCATAACTTTCTTCCGGTACAATTTTATCAAAGGTGATTGTAGGGCCTTGCGCTACGGTGTCTTTAGAGGATGGAGACGTAATAATGGGCTCCCCACTCGGACCTCCACCTCCTCCACCGCCGCCGCACGCGGTCATCAAGATACAACTTGCCCCAATCAAAAAGGATGTTTTTAGCAATATTTTGAATCTTTTCAGCATACGTTCCGTAAAGTTTTAAAAATATGAGATACTATTATTTTACCACAAATTTCGAAAAAGGAAGAAAATTTTAGATTAAAATTGGATGAGAATTTATTTAAGTATTTTTTCTAATTCACGGTGGATTAAGGTAGCAAAGGTATCTTCAGATGAAAGTTGCCCCTGAATAATGGTTTGTAATTGCTCGGCTGTTGTTCGTATGGATTGTATTTGTTCTGTAGATAAATTTGGAAAGTCTTTATTGATTTGCGCTAAACGCTTTCGAACAAATGCACGTTGTCGTCGCTGCTCAAAAGAAACATTTGGGTCATTCGAAGCATTAGAATCTAAACTGTATGAACTCTTTAAAAGCGTTGGTAAATAAGGATCAATTTCCGTTGTTAAATGGGTTTGATAAAAAGAAGTTGTTACGGCTTCTTTTAAATCAAAATGATCAGAATTTAAATAGGGGAGGATTTGAGGCCACGCTTGAGGGTCGTTTTTGAGTGCGCCGATGCTTGCCCTTTGAATATCTGGATTTTTATCAGATAAATATTTTCGAAGCTCTGGCCAGTTTTGAGGATGAGAGGCCAGGCCTGTAATGGCACCCACCCGGAAAGATGGATTGGAATGGTTTAAATAGGGCACAACTTTTTCTTTTTGTTGTGGATCAAAAGCCAAAGATCGAACAATGCCACTCAAAAAGAAATCTGGCTTTAAAAAGAGTTTTGTATGGTTTTCAATGCGCGCGTTATCCCTTTCTAAGTTTTGATACTGGATTCGAAGCATCTCTGCCTGATGCTTTTCAGCAAAGCCCTGGCTATTGAGTTGAACTGCATGCGCGGGGTCTGCCTTAGCCTGATTAAAGTATTCTTGAGCTTTTTGTAAAAAAGGTTTCTCTCTTTCTTTTAAATCTGAAATCTGACTTTTTCGTGCGGCATAAAATGAATCGGGCCCCATGTACTCCCCGTCTAAAACTTGTTTTGCAATCCAGCTACTTTCTGGATTTCGAGAGACAGCAATGAGGAGTGCTCGAAATTCTTTTACCTCATTGGGTTCCAGTGCGCCTGATTTAAAAACACGTGGTTTATAATTCATAAGCCGTGTTTTAAAGAGAGGATAAAATTCTGAGAATTCTTCCCCCCTTTCAATGGCAATGGTACGGAGCATGAGATGTCTTTGATAGGCCAGTTTGTTTTCGTCGGGATTGGGATCTTCGCTTTCTAAAACTTTTCGGATCAGGGGCTTTAATGTTTCGGGTGCATGGTCTTCTGAAAAAAAGAACATCATGCGTAAATTTTGTTTAAGGGTGAAAGTATCTACATCGTCTTTGTGATTCATAAAATATGCCCAAATGGCATTGGTTTTTTCTTCTGGCGAAGACATTTCGGATAAACTGGCAATCAATATATCTTTTGCGACTTGTTCGATATCATCGAATGCCTGTAAGTCTTCAGGGGCACACGATTTTTCTTCCTGGGCCCCCAGATAGGGGAAACTTAAAAAAAATAGCATTAAAGCTAGAAATTGGATTGTGGGTTTCAACTTGTCCTCCCACAATTTATCGGTTCAAAATCAAGAAAACTTTAATTTCAGTGCTGGGCCTCGAAGATAGATAATTCGCGATTTTCACTTTTCAAACAATCTTCTTAAGCTGTGTGGATCTGGCGTTTCAGATAAAGGGATCTTATAGTAAAGCGAAGTGTTGCAAGTGTTGTAATGATAGTTTACATAGAGCAAGTTTGGCCTGCCCCAGTATTCGGAGCCCCAGAGATTCTGCAAAATACTTATGTCACAATACTCCGTCTGATCCTCTTGTCGTATTCTGCCTGTTACAGAAACCATTATTGCAAATTTATCCTCAGATATGATGGGAGTATCACTGAGTGTACCATCGAGACTAAATTCTATTTTTGTAATTTCTGGCTGTCCCCAACCTTTAGATCCATGTCCAGTTTCTGTAGTATTACAACTGATGGTTTTGCGAGAGGCAGAGACGTTAGCCATATCTGGAGACCATTGTTCTCTTATGACTTCATGAGTTATTTTTGAACAATTTGTACACATGACATTGCCTTGGGCATCTATCTCAACTGTAATGGATGGTAGAATTTTACATTCAGATTTTTGATCAGGGTATAATGTAAATGTCATCGGCTTAATGCTAGATTCTTCTTCAGCGGGGGGTTCTTCCTCTTTTTCAGTTTCTTCTTCGCACTCTATTTTTAACTCTTTGATAATTCCCTGCGTTTCGTTTGCACTTTCCCATAATGCCTGTGCTTTTAGGACAGGAAGTTTGGAAACGGAAAGAATAGATTCCGAAAGCTCGGTATTACAGTTTATCTGTGTTGCTGCAAGAGCTTGATCCAAACTTTTACGCGCGTCACCTAAATCTTTCTGTAGGTTTTCTTCAAGTGTTTTTATATTTTCTTTCATCTGAGATTCTGCTGCTTGATAATCTTTTAAAGATTCCTCAAAGTTTTTAAGGGCGGGTGCATCTTTGTTGGTGCAACCCATTCGCGTATACGTTTCTATTTCATCATCTTCTCTTTGTATTCTTTTAGTGCACGTATCTGCATCAAACATTTCAATACAGGCCGTTTTCACAGAATCGTGCGCCAGGTTTACTTTGAATTTTTGATGGTCACATTCTGACTTAAATTTATCATATTCTGTTTGAGCCTGTTTGAGATCTTCTTCAAATCCCAGGGCAATTTCTTTTTCTTTCTCGATATCTGCTTCGTATTGGTTTTTAAGGGTTTCCACGCGGTTTTCATATTCTTGTTTGCGCGCCAGACGTATATCCACAGAAAATTCTTGTCTACGTTGTATAGCGGCTTCTACTTCTTTAATTTTTAGGTCTATGTCATTCAGTCTACGTTTGGTATATTCTCTGAGCAGCGTTGACTGAATAATTAAGGTGCGAAGTTCAGCAGCTTTTGCATTGGTCTCACTCAAATTCTTTTCAAACTCTTTGATCATCTGATCATGAATGTCGTCGACCATATTTTGAATGATACCTAATCCGATACCCCCGCTGATACCCCCTAATGTACTGATATGCTCTGGAGTTTTTACTTTTGCTGCATTTAAGACATCAATAAGCTTTAGAATGCTATTTGTGGCTATTGAACTCCCAAAGACTTGGATCCATTTATCATGCGCAAAATTCAACAATGAGACAGCGAGATCTATCGTTTTAACGATGAGCCCAAATTTGACACCTGCAAGTATTGCAGCTTTTGTTGCTCCTTCGGCAACCAACATTGAAATTTTAGGGATAATCGCTGCCACTGTGATAATCGCATTGATGGCTGCAATGGCAGTGGTTATTGCTAAATAGTTTGTATCTTCATAGGTTGTTCCATTTTTTAACATCCTTTCTTCTTTTTCTTCTGCATATTTGAGATCAGGCATTGCTATAAAAAGATCCATCGATAGTTGGTGGTATAAGGCTACAATTCTAGATCTTAGTTTTGTGAGCGCAGACAAATCTTTGTATAATGTACAAATATCTTCAGCATTGGTGAGGTCTACTGTTTCGCAAACTGAATTTTCCTCCATCAAACGGGCTTGTTGAGAGAAAATTTCTTGCATGGCCGTATCAATCTCAACAATCGTGTCTTCTACAAAATTATTATCTGCGTTTTCCATGGCTTCCTTAAAATTCGCAACGGCCGCTTCACTTCCTTTAATTTCACCCTCTTCCAGTAAAATATTAATAATGTTATTTGCAGAGTTTATTTGTTTTTCTGTAAGTTCTACGCCACTCCCCAGAACGTCTTCTTGTGCATATGCTTTTGAAATAAAAGGGGTTTTTAAGAAATGGCCTGAAGTATGATTTTCTAGAAATCTTACATAAACAGTGGGGGTTAAAATCAAGGCTCCCTCGTTTAGAGGATTTTGCTCTACATCTTTAATATAAAGTAGAATCTGAGGTTCGGCCTGGGTTTCGAACTCTGGGTAAGAAATGGCCACTTGATCGATCATCATATCTGCTGTGTCAGATGGGGCATTGGGTGGCAGATACACAGTTTTATAAATAGCTTTGTTATAGGTATTTAAATCGACATCTAGTGTGTATTTTTGTTTTTGAGCCTCTAAAAAAGAAACGGCTTCACTTACAGATATATTTTTAAGCCCCAACTGTCCTTGAAAATTTAAAACCAGAACTCTTTTTTTCTTTTGCTGAACAGGTTGAATGACAATGGGAGGCTGAATGCCATTTTGGTTCGGCCACATTAAATTTTTAAATGTCGCATCGTTTTTAAGATCTACAAAATACCGCCAGTAAGAGTAAAGATTTTCAATCTCTTGGGATGTAAGTGTTGAAAAAAAACGAGGTTTTAAAATGTTTAAGAAATCTTTAAAATCAATGACGCCATCAGCGTTGCGATCCAAAATGCCGTGCTGTGTGGGCAGGTTTTTAGAAATAGTCTTCAATGTATTCAGTATTTGTGTTTGTTCATCTTCAGAAAGAGGCGTAAAATCTGAAAAATCTAGATTTTCTATCTCTGAGCCGCTCATTTCTGAAATCTTCTTTTGAATATCTGAAATCTTATTTTGAGTATTTTCTGAAATATGTTTTTGAAAAAAAGGAGTCGTGTCAAAAAAGGTTCCCACGGCCAGACCGTTCCCAAAAATTTTCTGAATCAAATATTCACGTTCAGGGGTTGAGAATGTTTTCCCCTTGTCTTTTGAATACGCATCGATAAGTGTATTGGCTTGATCTCGTGTCAATGAATCGGTTTTCGATGGAAAGTACTCTTTAAGATCCTCAAAAGAGAGAGCTTGTATTTCTGTTACTGATTCTTGAAGTTTTTCTTGATCTATGTCAGAGGGTACAATTTGTGTTTCTTGAGAGGGAGAAGTTTGTGTTACGGATGAGTCTCCACTTCCACCCCCACCTCCGCCACCACCGCATGCGGTGATGAAGATGCAGCTACTTCCAATAAGGAGCGATTTTTTTACAAATATTTCGAATCTTTTCAGCATACGTTCCATGATAAAACCTCTTACGGTTTGAATTCTTCTTTGAAATATCGAAGTTTGCTGTCATCCGAATCCCAAATATAAGAAGATTCATAGGTACAGCTCATTATCTTTTCACCATAGGTATAGGTGCGTTTATGTACTGTCCCGTTAAATACAGCGTAAGTGTCACATCTGCCCCCTATTGGGGTGTCTTGTACGCTAATGACGCCATGGAGGGAAACGGATGCGGGTACTTCTATACGTCCTGATTGATTGATTGAAAGAGAAAGGGAAGGAATGCCAAATTGAGATATATCTATCATTTGATATTCATCGTTACCGTATAAATAATCGGCACCATCGTCGGTAGATGTTGTTTTCTTACATACATTGCGTGCTGTTAAGATTTTTAATTGGCCTCCTTCTTCTTCAACTTCACAATCTAAGCATGTATGCCCTCCCCCCGGTTGAAATTGATATGTAACTTCGGTTGGTATCGGAGGTATAGCTTTACTGCCGTCGTTATAAAAATATCCTCCCCCAAATTCAAATCCTGCGGCGCTGTAGTAGCATGCTTTAGGTGAAAAAGTAACATTAAAGGGGGCGGAAATGAGGGAGTGAGTTGTGTCTTCAGGTGTGGGGGGCTGTGTGGATTCTTGGTTATCTTCAACAACAACTTCTTCCTCCTCTTCTTTGGTTTCTTCTTCACAGGACGTATCGTTATCTAAATTTCGTATGGTTTCTTTTGCTAAAGTTAAGTGTGTTGTAAGACTGTCAGGGGCTTCCATACTTTCTGGGATTGTAAAAGTAGGAACATTACAGTTTAGGTCGAAGGTAGAATTTAGACAATTTTCTTTATTTGCAAGAGCGCGTTGTGTTCTTTCATTAAAGGTAGCTCTGTTTTCATCTTCTTTTGTTTTTTTTGCAATTTGATATTCTTCTTTTGCATGTTGTAAATTTACAATTTCTAAAGCCTCTGGATCAACACATCCTCTTGATACATGGGCATTGAATCTGTCTTGATAGATTCGTTTCCACTGCTCACAACTACGTTGAAATTCTTCGATGGGTATTCCCAAAGCTTCATATTGAGCAATATCTCGTTTGGAAGGGAAACACTGTTTCTCCATGAGTTCTTTTGATTCCAGCCTCTCAGATTCCATTCTGCTGCAATCATTTTTAAATTCTCTAAAATTCATTTTTGCTTCAGCCAAAGTCATTTCATAACTTCTTAACTGATTTTGAATATTTTCTCGCTCTTGGTCGAAGAGAACTTCTGCTTGTCCAAT
>MGRI01000034.1:7411-8838 GCA_001798105.1 Deltaproteobacteria bacterium RIFCSPHIGHO2_02_FULL_40_11 | reverse complement strand
TACTTTATTGCGAAATGCCAGCTTTTGGAAGCGTTAGGGTAAAAGTTGTGCCTTGCTCAGGGGTGCTTTGAACCTCAATTTTCCCGCCATGCTTTTGAATAATCCCATAAGAGATGGAGAGTCCCAGGCCTGTGCCTTGTCCTACTTTTTTGGTTGTAAAGAAGGGATCAAAGATACGATTTAAGTCTTTTTTGGGGATTCCCTTTCCATTATCTCGAATTTGAATTTCAATATTTTTTTGATTTTCAAGTGTGGTAATCCAAATATCCCCTTTTTGTTCGATGGCATGAATGGCGTTGGTGAGTAAGTTCATGAAAACTTGATTGAGTTGACTGGGATAACATGTAAGCGGCTCTAGTTTTCCGAAGTTTTTATGAAGTGTAATCTTATCTTTAAATTCGCTCGATAAAATTTTAAGCGTACTTTCAAGACCTTCGTGAAGATCCACTGTTTTAATTTCAGCTTCATCTACGCGAGAAAAATTGCGAAGTCCCGTGACGATGTCTTTGGTTCGCTGAGTGCCGTCTAAACTACTTTCAATGAGCTGGTCGATATCTTTTAAAATGTAGGAAACATCTAATTCTTTTTCTGTGTTTTTAAGTTCACCGCTTTCTTTTTGTGAGAGTTTTTTACAAAATTTTCGATACGTTTGAATCATTGATTTTAAATTTTCAACATAGCCTTTGAGGTGGGTAATATTGCTATGGGTATACCCAATGGGATTATTGAGTTCATGGGCAATGCCTGCTACGAGTTGGCCGAGGGAAACCATGCGCGAAGATTGGACCAGTTGTGCTTGCGCGTTTTCTCTTTCTTTTCGAATTTTTTCGAGAGAGGTAGACATGTGGTTAAAGGAAGTGATGAGCTGTTTAAATTCTTGCATTTGGGGAACCTCGATGGTTTCTCCCCATTTTCCTTGGGAAATATCCTGTGTGGCGTCTACCATCTCATGTAAGGGATCTAAAACGGTTTTGGCTGCAAATTTTGTGAAAAAAACAACAATGACGGTTAAAAGCAGGCTGATTAAAATAAAAAGTCCTAAAATTTCAAAAAGAGCGGCTTGGGTTTGGGTGCTTGAAACAATAATGGCCAAGTATCCAATTTTTTGTTCACGTTCATCGGTTAGAGGTTTTGTGAGCATGCGATACGATTCATCTAAAAGATCAATCGAAGAAAACCGTGCAGCAGGTTTTGTGTTTTGAAGTTGCGTTTCTTGCTGGGGGGAAAGGGTGGAGGCCTGGAGCTTAAAGTTTTGATCAAAAACGATGAGGTCTAGCCCCGTGCGTTCTTTGGTTTGTTGAAGGTAAAAACGATCGATGACAAGGGTTTCTTTTAAAATACCAATCGAGCGGCGCCCACTTTGCATGAGCGTATAGCTATCCAGTGTGTAGCCGATGCCTTTATGGGTTGTTTTTGAAAGCAATTGT
>MGRI01000034.1:743-7346 GCA_001798105.1 Deltaproteobacteria bacterium RIFCSPHIGHO2_02_FULL_40_11 | reverse complement strand
TTCTGGGTTTTGTGTAATACGTTGTGCGGTGACAGATAGTCTATGATCCCCTTGTGCGGAAAAGTAAGAGATGCGGTCTGTGATAAAGTTCTCTACCAGGTTTAAAGAAATGTTTTCCAGGCGTGTGAGTTGATTGCGACGAAAGGGGTCTAGGATGGCGGTATCTGTGGCGTGACGAAAGCTAGAGAGCCTGAGCTTTTCTTCAATGTCGCCGAGCTCGAGTTCAATGCCTTTTTCAAAAGCTTGCAGCCGTTTGCCTTGCTCGGATTGGATATGGTGATGGAACATCCAGCTGGAATACGCGACAATCATGATGAGCGGGACCAGGGCAAAAAGAATAAACCAAAGGGTGAGGGTATTTTTCAGGGAATGCCCCGGTTTAAGCCGATTTAAGGGTTCAAACTTCATCGTCTAACCTATCGGAATTTCAAGCCATTCCCATAAATGCATTCGGGGTCTGACCCGGGTCAGACCCCAGGTTGGCACGGTGTGTGCATAAACGAGCGTTGTATGGAAGTTTCACGTCTTTCAGATCAGGCGCTCTTAAGCCTTGCATCCAATGTTGGCCAAGAGATTTCTCGAAGGTGGACGCAAACCGAGGATGTTCACATCAACGCATGCGTGGACGCGGTTTCTCATTTGTACTATCGCGTTTTTTCACTTGAACAAGAGCATCTGTATGGTTTGTACCTGAATGCGCACAATATTCTTTTATCGGAAAAGCTCCTCACCATTGGAACGGTGAATGCAAGCTTGATTCACGCCAGGGAAGTCTTCTCTCCGGCGCTGAAACTGCGTGCGACCGCATTGGTTTTGGTTCACAATCATCCCAGTGGTCATGCCATGCCTTCCAAAGAGGATTTGCGCGTGACAGAACAGTTGAAAAAAGCAGCACATCTGATAGGAATAGAACTCCTGGATCATATTATTATCGGAAAAAATGAATACTACAGCCACAAACTTAAGCACTGTTTTTGTTTCTGATCTCCATTTGCAAGGGGCATCAGACCCAAAAACAAAAGCTTTTTTGTCTTTTTTGGATGGACGGCGGGGGTCGATTTCCCGACTGGTCATCGGCGGCGATCTGTTTGACTTTTGGGCGGGCACCAATCAGGTTGCCATTTCTCAATACAAAAGCGTTTTAGATAAATTAAAAGAGTTTGCAACAGACGGCGTACAAATCGATTATATTGAAGGCAATCATGATTTTTATCTTGGACAGTATTTTCGCCAGACGTTGCCCGTCAATGTCATCCATGATCATACAGAAATGCAGATTGGAAATTTCCATGTGTATGTGGCCCATGGTGATCAAGTGAACCCCAAAGACCATGGCTATCTTTTTTTGCGCTGGTTTTTAAGAACGCCCTTTACAAAATTTTTACTGGAAGTTTTGCCTGATCGTTGGGTGTGGAAGCTCAGTGGTACGTTTTCACATGTCAGTCGAAATTACCGAAATGTTCCCCAATCTACCATTGAGCTTTTTCGAAATTTTGCGCGTCAGAAGCTCGAAACCTCCCCTTATGATGTTGTGGTTCTGGGACATACACATTTCCCAGATCAGCAAATTTTTCATACCCAAGGCCAAAAAAAATATTACTTTAATACAGGCGATTGGATCTCACACTTTACATATCTAGAGCACAAGAGCGGCGTTTTTTCCTTAAAAAAGTTTGCCTTTGACACGCCTCTAACTTAGCTGGTATACTGAAACCAAGTAAGGCGTTGGTTGTCATTCTCTTAGTCTCATTTTTACCCTTTTGATAAGAAATTTGAAATTCAAGTTTGAACCATAGGGAGGTCTAGATGGCCAAAGACCATGACGTCATATCATTTGTTCAAGATTTACAGCAAAAAGCGCATTATAAAGATTTAACGTGGCAGGGAACTTTTCAGCAATATCTTGATATTGTTGAAGAAAATCCACTTGTGGCAAGATCCGCCTATCAGCGCCTGTTTGATATGATCATGATGCATGACACCTATGAGTACTTTGATTCCAGGAAAAAGGTCGTCCATTATAAATTTTTTGATGATGAAGACCATGGCGGCAAAGATGCACTCTATGGACTCGATATTCCGCTCATGAAGCTCATCAATGTCTTCAAATCCGCAGCCTTAGGATATGGGACCGAAAGACGTATTATTTTGCTCCACGGGCCGGTGGGGTGTGCCAAAAGTACCATTTGTCGGCTCATTAAGCGGGGCCTGGAAGATTATTCGAAAAAACCCGAGGGCGCTTTATACAGTTATCACTGGGTTTCCAATGGCGATAGCTATATTGAAAAAGAACTTTTGGGAGGACTGCATGAATTTCCCTGTCCGATGCATGAAGAACCGCTTTTACTCATCCCTGAAGCCTTTCGCCAGCCTGCCTTTCGAGAGCTCACCAAAGGGAAAAAACTCAATTATACGCTGAAGCTGGATAGCGAACTGTGTCCGCCCTGTCGTTATATTTTTAAAGAACTCATGATCAAATACAAGGGCGATTGGCAGCAGGTTTTAAATCACGTCAAGGTTCGAAGAATTGTGCTGTCTGAAAAAGATCGAATTGGGATTGGTACCTTTCAGCCGAAAGATGAAAAAAATCAAGACTCAACGGAGCTCTCCGGCGATATCAATTATCGAAAAATTGCAATTTATGGGTCTGATTCTGACCCCAGAGCATTTAACTTTGATGGTGAATTCAATATTGCCAATCGCGGGATGATTGAATTTATTGAGATTTTAAAACTCGATACGGCTTTCTTATATGATCTTCTGGGCGCGACACAAGAGCGTCGCATTAAACCCAAAAAATTTGCACAAACAGATATTGATGAAGTTATTATTGGGCATACCAATGAACCTGAATTTAAAAAATTACAGAGCAATGAATACATGGAAGCGCTTCGGGATCGAACCATTAAAATTGATATCCCTTATGTTACAAAGTTGCAGGCAGAAACAAAAATTTATCACAGAGACTTCAATCCAGAGCGTATTCAGGATAAACACATTGCGCCACACACGTTAAAAATAGCAGCGCTTTGGTCCATTTTAACACGATTAGACCCTCCCAAAAAAGCAACCCTCTCACTCATTCAAAAGTTAAAACTCTATGACGGCCAGATGATTCCTGGGTACACAGAAGACAATATTAAAGAGCTTAGGAAAGAGGCCGTCAGAGAGGGGTTGCAAGGAATATCTCCGAGATACATTCAAGATAAAATATCGCATGCTTTGGTGAATGAAGAAGCATCGTGTATTAGCCCCTTTATGATTCTACAAGAATTAAAAAGTGGGTTGAAACATCACACCATGTTGTCTTCAGAAGATCAAAAGCGCCGCTTTGAAGAGCTTTTGGCCATGGCCCGGCATGAATATGAAGAAATTGTAAAGTCTGAAGTTCAGCGTGCCATTAGTTGTGATGAAGATCAAATTCAAGGGTTGTGCGCGAACTATATTGATAACGTAAAATCCTATGTGCAAAAAGAGCGCGTCCGAAATCGCTACACCGGGGAATATGAAGAAGCCGATGAACGCCTCATGCGATCCATTGAAGAAAAAATCGATATCCCGGAAAGCAGAAAAGATGATTTTCGAAGAGAAATGATGAATTACATTGCCTCTTTGGCTTTGGAAGACAAAGTTTTTGATTATAAGAGTAACGACCGTCTCAGAAAAGCGCTGGAGCTGAAACTCTTTGAAGACCAAAAAGATACCATTAAACTCTCTACACTCGTATCTCGCTCCATTGATCCTGCCACACAAGAACGTCTTAACGTGGTGAAGAGCCGTCTGATTAAAAACTACGGCTATTGCGAACTTTGCTCTCAAGATGTTTTAAATTTTGTTGCCAGTATTTTTGCGAGGGGGGACGTCCGGAGGGCATCGTGATTCGAAATATGAAGCGGGACTATAACCGCTTTAAAGATATTATTAAAGGCCGCATTAAACAAAATCTCAAAAAATATATTACCAAAGGAGAACTGATTGGCGGCCAAGAAAAAGGGCTGATCAGCGTTCCCTTGCCACAGATTCAAATTCCAAGATTTCGATTTGGCCAAGAGCAAATGGGAGGCGTGGGACAAGGCGAAGGCAAAGTCGGGCAGATCATTGGAAGATCCAATCAAGAAGGCAAAGAAGGTGTTTCCAGAGCCGGCAAAGACCCGGGCCAACATGCGCTTGAAGTGGAAGTAACGTTAGAAGAGTTGGCCAAGATGTTGGCTGAAGAATTGCGTTTGCCACGGATTCAACCCAGAGGTTCGGGGATGATTACCACGTCTGCCAATCGATACTCCAGCATTCGCAATAAAGGCACAGAAGGCCTCCGGCATTTTAAAAGAACATATAAGGAAGCCTTAAAACGCCAAATTTCAGAAGGCAGTTATGATCCAGACAATCCAGTTGTGATTCCCATAAAAAGGGACAAGCGTTATCGTCATTCCAAGCCTATGCCGCGTCCAGAATACAATGCAGCCATTATTTATATTATGGATGTTTCCGGATCCATGGGAGATGAACAAAAAGAAATTGTTCGCATTGAATCTTTTTGGATTGATACCTGGCTTCGGTCCCAATACGACCACATTGAGTGTAAATATATTATTCACGATGCGCAGGCGAAGATGGTTGATCAAGAAACGTTTTACCACACGCGCGAAAGTGGCGGGACGCTCATTTCTTCCGCCTATAAAATGGCCGCCCAACTTATTGAAAATGAATTTCCACAAGAAGCTTGGAATATTTATATTTTTCATTTTTCCGATGGCGATAATTGGTCGGGGGAAGATACCAAGCTCTGCGTCAATTTACTGGAGCACCATCTTTTACCCAGGGTGAATTTATTTTGTTATGGGCAGGTTGAAAGTCGGTATGGCAGTGGGCAGTTTATTAAAGACCTGGACGAAACTTTTAAAGACCAAGAAACGCTCATTACCTCTAAGATTGATGACAAAGAAGCCATTTACCGGTCCATCAAAGATTTTTTAGGTAAGGGAAAATAATACTCAGGATCTCTATGGAACGATTAAAAAAAGATATTGAAAAAATTAGAGCGGAAGTGGAAGCCATCGCAAAGGCATATGGCCTTGATTTTTTTGAAACCATTTTTGAATTGGTGTCTGCGGGCGAGCTCAATGAAATTGCCTCCTATGGCGGATTTCCAACACGCTATCCCCATTGGCGTTTTGGGATGGACTATGACCATCTTTCCAAGGGGTATACGTATGGATTTCAAAAAATTTATGAGCTCGTGATTAACAACGACCCTTGTTACGCCTATCTGATGAGTACGAACACGTTAACGGATCAAAAGTTGGTGATTGCACATGTCTTTGCGCATTGTGATTTTTTTAAAAATAACTATGCCTTTCAAAATACAAATCGGAAAATGATGGATGAGATGGCCAACCATGCCTCTCGCATTCGATACTATATTGAACAATTTGGAGAAGAGGAGGTTGAGTCTTTTCTGGATCTTTGCCTATCGATTGAAAACCTCATGAGTGTGTATGATCCGTATGTCTTTCCAAAGTACCGGGATCAAAATACAGAAAACAAAATTCCAAAAACGAATCAAAAAGTGTCTGATATTTTGGGATTTCTCATTGACAAAGCGCCGCTTCCAGATTGGCAAAGAGAAATTTTAATCATGGTTCGTGAAGAATCTTATTATTTTTCCCCCCAACGCCAAACCAAGATTATGAATGAGGGGTGGGCGAGCTTTTGGCATTCTAAAATTTTGACCGAAAAAGCGTTGAAAGACAAAGAAGTGATTGATTTTGCGGACCACCATGCAGGAACCTTAGCCACGCAGCCTGGAAGCTTAAACCCCTATAAGCTTGGGATTGAAATCTTTCGCGACATTGAAGACCGATGGAACAAAGGAAAATTTGGAAGCGAATATGAAGCCTGCGATCATTTATACGAAAAGAAAAAATGGGATCAAAAACTGGGGAAAGGCCTCGAAAAAATATTTGAAGTTCGAAAAATATTTAACGATGTAACGTTTATCGACGAATTTTTAACAGAAGAACTGTGCGAAAAATTAAAACTCTTCGTGTATGCGTATAACAAGCGAAATGGAACGTATGAAATCGTCGATCGAGACACGCAAAAAGTAAAAGCAAAGCTTTTGGCGTCGCTCACCCATTTTGGAGATCCTGTGATTGTTGTCAAAGAGGGGAACTTTGAAGGCCAGGGGGCATTGCTCTTAGCGCATGAACATGAAGGTGTGGATTTAAAGATTTCAGACGCCAAAGAAACTCTAGAGCGCATTCAAAAAATTTGGAAAAAACCGGTTTATCTGGAAACGCTCTTAAATGGCGAGCACCGCTTGCTTGTTTATGATGGCAAAGAGCATCTTGAAAAAGCGGCGTAACTTCTTGCCTTTTATTCAAACCCTTGTTACTTTTTTCATTGTGTTGTGTACGGGGTCAGATCCCCAATCGTAAAACAGGAGGTATCGCAATGAAAAAAATAATCCTAGTTATCGGAATCGTCGTGCTTTGTTCTGCGGCATGGGCTGGGCCCTATGGACCGTATTCTATTGGATGCAATCAAATTCAAAGTGCGAGTTATACAGGAAATTCTACAAATGCACCTTTTAGAGTAAAGGTA
>MGRI01000034.1:0-705 GCA_001798105.1 Deltaproteobacteria bacterium RIFCSPHIGHO2_02_FULL_40_11 | reverse complement strand
TGCCCCCAATGCCATGGAAAATGCCAGACAGTTGGTGCATGATTTAACATCGAAGTCCTGCGGCGCGCTTACGATTTATTATACCAGAGGTGGCACGCCCAATCCTTTAGAAGTGACAGAATTTGAAGTTGTTCTGGGTAGATCGCAGTTAAAAGATTAGCGCGTCTTAAAAAAATCTTTAAAGAAAAAATACGTGAGTACGAGTGTTGCTACAATGAGTAGGGCTGCATCTAAAATTAAAAGATAGCTTAAGTCCATTAGACCATCCTCCTTGCATTTCGGTTAAACATTAAAAAAGCAAAAAGTGAAGCCAGCATGCCAGGATAAAGCGGTTCAATTTGAGACATCCAGGGGACGTGAAAGAATTTATCGCCGCTATAAAAAACAGCGGCCATGATGAAGCCACTCCACATGCTCCAAACGCCTGCCATTTTCTTTTTGGGGCCTTTGTACCAAAACCCAATCATGAGTGGAACAAGCATTGCAGATGCGCTTACAGAGCCAAAGAGCTTCCAAACGACTTTAATGGATTCGTACAACCCTAAGGCGAGGCCGATGGCGAGGGCGCCTGTAAAAATAATGCCCAGACGCGTGACCCAAATTACTTGTTTTTCAGAAGCCTGGGGGTGTAAGACGCGTTGATACAGGTCTCTCGAAAGCGTTGTGGCGGCTACGAAAAAGTAAGAATCCACCGTAGACATAATG
>MGRI01000033.1:33437-35091 GCA_001798105.1 Deltaproteobacteria bacterium RIFCSPHIGHO2_02_FULL_40_11 | reverse complement strand
GCCATGAAGCGCATGAATCCATGGGGATGACCTCTATTTGACCGTTTGGCGTTACGCTGTTACAATTTTGAGAGGTGATCTTTTTTGGATCGCCTGAGGTATCGGGGTGTTATTTAAAAAATCGTTTTATTTTGGGCTTTTAATCCTATTGTTTTTAGGTGTGCAATTTTATGTGCATCATCTCAATCAATTGATCCCCCAAAAGCATGTATTTTCAAAGCCAGAGATTGCTGCCATTCCGAAACACCTACAAAAACCTTCTTTTCAAGATATTCAGCGTAAGCCAGCTGCAAATATGGATCCCCGCTTTCGCGGGGATGACCACCCATACAAAAGAATGCACATCGTTCAAGAACGAAACGGCAATCGTTACCTGGCACAAGAGGTTTTGATGCGCTTTGACAAAACCTATACGAAAACAGATATTTTACGTTGGGCAGATGCTTATCCAATCGATCTAAAAAGCTATGACCCCCAAACGGGAATTTCTCGTTTTGAAATTACGCAGAACAATCTTTCTGTAAAAAATCTTTTGTATTTGATTCACGAAGAAAGAAATCCAAATATTCTTTTTTCTGAACCCAATCATGTCATTGAATTGGCCCAAACCTATAATAGCCTCCCCAATGATTTTGATCACCGCCAATGGTATATTTACAATGATGGCGTCCCTCTTCCAGGAACCCTTACAGACGCCGATGGCACTGAAACCTCTTTTGAGCTGAAAAAAGAAAAAAATGCAGACATTGCAAATGGAAAAATTTTAGAGGCATGGAAATTAAAAGACGGTGGCCCGGTGATTGTCGCTGTAGCAGATACAGGCGTTGATATTTACCATCCAGAATTTTCTGAAACAGAAATTAAATCGGGCAAGCTGAACGTCACTCAAACCAATATTTGGGAAAACCCAGATGAAATTCCGGATAATGGTCTGGACGATGATAAAAATGGCTTTATTGACGATATTTATGGGTGGGATTTTTATAGCGATGATGTCGACCCATCGCCTGATTTAGATTTTGAAAAATGGATTGAAGAAAATGTCGCTCCAGACAAACAAGAAGAAATGAAGGCCCAGGTTCAAGCAAAGAAAAGCGAACTGGAAAAAGATGCAACACATGGCACACATATCGCGGGCGTCATTGCAGCCCTTTCAAAAAATAAAAAAGACACAGAAAGCAATATGACAGCCATTACACAGCACAGTGTAAAAGTGATGGCGCTTAAAATGGGGGGCTTGGCCATTATTAAGGTGAAAGATGAAGAAACAGGTGAGGAAACAAAAGAAGAAATTTCCTATCAATTATCTCCGATTTCTGATGTTGTAAAAACAATTTCCTACGCAAAATCCAAAGGCGCTCAAATTTTTAATGCCAGTTGGGGAACGTCTTCCAATTCTCAAACCTTAAAAACAGCAATCTCTGATGCCAAAGACATGCTCTTTGTAACGGCTGCGGGCAATCAAGGAGAAGACAATGATGAAACACCCTATTTTCCTTCAAGTTATGCGTTTGAACATATTTTTGCAACGGCGGCCAGTGATCCCGAAAATCAAATGCCTTCTTTTTCAAATACGGGAAAAACATCTGTCGATATCGCTGTCCCTGGAAAGCTGATCCGAAGCCTCAAAGCATCTGCCCGAAACATCGAAGAC
>MGRI01000033.1:19529-33391 GCA_001798105.1 Deltaproteobacteria bacterium RIFCSPHIGHO2_02_FULL_40_11 | reverse complement strand
AAATTAAGTTTGCGCTCATTCAAACGTCCAAACCTGTTTTGGCCTTTAAAGATAAAGTTGTCAGTAATGGCGTTGTCAATCTATACCAAGCCCTTTTAAATATTCGAAATGGAACCTTGGCTGAGTATACGCCCCCGCCCCCCGAAGAGGATTTTACAAGCGCCCAAAATGCAAATGAGAAAATTGAGATTCAATCGGTTGGAGGCTGCGGACAAATTTCTACACCCGGCCACACACCTCCGCCAGACGTACTTGGGTATTTACTGCCTTTTTTCATGCTGTTGGTTTTTCTCTGTTTCAGAAACAGAAGAGCCCTTCAAAAACTGATCTAAGTAGCGTTGCGCAGAAAAAGGAACAATATCTTCTAACCTTTCTCCTATACAAAGATAGGGGACGGGAAGTTCAAATTGTTTTGATAACGAAAATAATATACCTGCCTTAGACGTTCCATCCATTTTTGTAAAAACAAGCCCCGTTAAAGTCAATGCCTCATGAAACTTTTGGCATTGTGAAAGTGCATTTTGGCCTGTTGTTGCATCTAAAACCATCCACGTTTCCAATTGCACACCTGGCGCTTTTTGAACCACGCGTTTTATTTTTTGAAGTTCCTCCATGAGCGGTGTTTTTGTATGCAGTCTACCCGCGGTATCAATCATGACCACATCCAGGTTTTGTTTTTGAGCCTTTCCCATGGCTTCAAAGGCAACAGATGCCGGATCTGCCCCCTCTTTTGCACCCAAAAATTGGATGGATCCCCGCATTCGCGGGGATGACACTATTTTTTGAGCCCAGGTTTCAAGTTGTTCTTGGGCTGCTGCACGAAAGGTATCACACGCTACAACCATTACAGACTTTTGATCCCTTGAAATGAGATTTGCCAACTTTGCAAGGGTTGTCGTTTTACCCACACCATTGATCCCTACCATTAAAAAAACGGTTGGCTTCCCCTGATAGATCGTCTTTGTTTCAAGCTTTTTTAAATTGGAATAAACAAGATTGAAAAAAACCGTCTTAAAATCTTCAAAAGAAAGTTCTTTTTTAAGATTCAATTTTTCCCGAAGTGCGGTCATCAAGCTTTCAGTCATCTCCACTCCAACATCTGATTCAATTAAAAGTTCTTCGAACTCATCCAACAAACGAAGGTTCATTAAACGATGCGACTGAAAAAATTTTTTCAATTGATGAAACATATTTTAAATTACTGAAACCTGCAGAAATAATGTCCTACAAGGCCGCAGGAAGGAGGGCGACGGAGGCGTACTCGATGTACGTCGGAGGAGCCCGACGACCGAGAACGCAGTAGGACGTTATTTATGCGGGTTTCATTAAGCCTGAACTTCAGGTTGTGTTAGACTAGAGGATTTTTTAGATTTTGCAAGTTCGATCGCGGTATCGAGTTTTACAGAAATTAAATTGGAAGCTCCTGGCGAAGCCATCGTAACGCCAAATAAAACATCCGCCTTCGACATGGTTTTCTTATTGTGGGTAATCACAATAAATTGAGAACGGTCTGTTAAACGACGAATCATCTCATTAAATCTGCCCACATTGGCATCATCCAGCGGCGCATCCACTTCGTCTAAAAGACAAAAGGGGCTGGGCTTCATTAAAAAGATACCGAACACCAAGCTCACAGCCGTCAACGCCTTTTCCCCCCCTGACAATAAATTCATGTTTTGAAGTTTTTTCCCAGGCGGACGCGCCATAATTTCAACCCCAGTTTCCAACATGTCGTTTGGATCGGTGAGTGAAAGTTCTGCATGCCCCCCATGGAATAAGAGCGGGAAAATTTTCTTAAAGTTTTCATTTACAACTTCGAATGTCTCAGCAAATCTCTCTTTTGATATTTTATTAATTTTTTCAATGGTCTTTTCAATACTTTGCATGGATTGAATCAAGTCTTCCCGTTGCCTGGTTAAAGACCCATACCTTTGACTCAGATCTTCAAACTCTTCAATGGCTGTCAAATTAACTTCTCCCATACACTGCGTCTTTTCCTTAAGTTCTGTTAATTTTTGACGATCTTCATCTGAAATTTCTTGGGACAAATAGCGATCCTTTACGTCTTCAATGGAAAGCGCGTATCGCTCCTGGACTTGATCTGAGATGTGCTGCAAAGACATTTCCAATTTCGATGTTGTTAACTCTAATTCATGCGCCTCATTTTCAATGGCCTGTGTTAAAGACCTTTCTTTCTTTACGCCTTCTTCTAAAACACGAAATCGTTCATCTTGCGCATCAAATTCTTTCTTTTTTATAGACAGTTGGGCTTGGGCTGTTTCAGAAGTCTGAATGGTTTCTTCTAAACGCTTCTCGTCTTCTTTAATTTCTTGATCGATGGCAATTTGCCGCTCTTTTGAAAGCAAGATGGCTTCTTCTTTCTCTGAGATTTCATTCGAAAGTTCTTTTAAATTTGTTTGGGTGTGTTGCAATTGTCGAGACAGGGCATCTTGTTTTTCAGACAGCGAAGCTTTTTTAACATTTAAATCATTCAAAAGCGCTTGTTGCGTTTCAATTTCTTTAGAGACAGCATTCAATGTCTTTTTAGAGGTCTCAATCGATCTTTCTAAAGCATTGATCTTATCATCAACAATAGATTTATGATTTTTCTCTTGCTGCATTTTTTCTTTCAGATGTTTCTTCTTAGCCGTGATTTCTTCGATTTCTGAACCCAGGGTCTCTTGGTCATCTTTTAATCTGGATAAATCGGCTTCAACCTTATGGAGATCTTTTTCTAACCCTGCAAACTCAACTTCTTTGGCATGATGTGTTTTTTGTAAAGTTTCTTTTTGAGCTTCCAAAGCCAAACATGTCTGCTCACATTGAATGACGTCATTTTGAACCCATTCAAATTGTTCTTCCAATTCTTTGCGTTTTGTTTCTAATTGGCGAAGCTGACTTTTGGTTGAAAGAATTGTATTTTTTTCTTTCGCGCTCTTTCCGCCCCGGATCACGCCAAAAGCATTGATGCCTTCTCCCTCTGGCGTCACAAACGTATATTTCCCTGGATATTGATCCCACAAAGTGAATGCTTTTTCTAAAGACTCAACAACATAAACGTCCTTTAAAAGATTTTCGACGAATTTTTCAATTTTTTGTCCGACACGCACATTTTGCCATAAAGGATGAATCCCCGCCTCTCTGAACGCATGAGACGTAAAAGAAAGCGCCAGTTGGGCTGGCACAAAGTGAACATGTCCCATCTTCTGATCTTTTAAAAGTGAAATTAAAGAAAGGGCAGATGCACGATCCTGAACCAACACATACTCCAGTTTATTATTTAAAACTGCCTCAAATGCTTTTTCATAGCCCGGATCTACTTCCAAAACATCGGCCAAGACCCCTAAAACTTTGTCGCGTTGATTTTTTAATAAAGATTTTACACTTTCATCAAATCCCTCGTAATTTTGAATAATCTCTTCCAAAGAAGCCTGTCTGGACTTAACAATATGCAGTTCTTCTGTACAAATTTCCTTTTGTGCCTGCTTTTCTGAAAGACTCTTTTTTTGAGCTTCACTTAATTTTTCATTCTCTTGAAGGTCTTGCCCCAATCTTGAAATTTCAGATTGAAGACTTTCTTTTTGAGCGCAAACATGTGATTGATGTGTGCCATCCTTTTGAATACTTTCTGCTAAAGTTTCGACCTCAGATGTCAGATTTTCATTTTCTTCTTCCAGAGCCTCAATTCGCTCCCCCAGGTACTTACCTTCATTTTCATGCCGTGTTTTCGCCTGTAAGAGCTCCAGCAGTTCTTCATTTTCTTTTTCTACCTTCTCCGATAAAATATTTTTCTTTTGCGTCTCACTTTCAACATGCGACTTCTGAGAGCTTAAGTCCAAGTCAATCCCAGAGCTGTTTTCGCTAAGTTCACTTAAAGCGCGCGCCACATTTTCTTTACTTTTTTCAAGCTGATCTCTTCTGTCTTTTAAAATCAAAACATCTTTCGCATCTTTTTCCTCATGGGACTTCCAATTTTCATTTTCTTTGTGTTTTAATTTAATCTGACTTTCGAGCTCTTGAATACGTCGCCCCGATTGATAAAAGCTTTCTTGCAATTCATGAAGCTCTTTTTCAGCTTCCATGAGTTCTAATTTCATTTTTTGAAGCATGGCTTCCACTTTTTCGACTTCCGTGGAAGTTCCCATTTTCTTTTCTTTTAAATCTGTCAATTTGGTTTTCATCCCTTCCAGCTCGGATGAATAGCCTTCAAATTCTTGACTTAAAACGGCCAGTTCAATTTCTCGAATCTGTGTTTTATATTCCTTATACTTTTCTGCTTTTTTGGCTTGTCGTTGCAGAGAGTCCATTTGACGTTTAATTTCTTTAACGATGTCATCGACACGTAAAATATTTTGTTCCGTCCCTGCAAGCTTCAGTTGGGCTTCATGTCGACGACTTTTGTATTTTGTAATGCCCGCGGCTTCTTCAATGAGAGTGCGCCTTTCTTCTGGTTTTTGGCTGACGATTCTTCCAATTTGTCCTTGTTCAATAATCGAATAAGATCTTGCCCCAACGCCGGTATCCATAAAAAATTCAGAAACATCTTTGAGACGACACTGTGTTTTATTGATCAGGTATTCGCTTTCACCTGTGCGATAAAGCCTTCGAGAAACCGTAATTTCAGAATAATCCGCATATTGTGCAGGCACGCCACCATCTTCAGCCGAAAAGGTAATGCTCACCTCAGCCCATCCACTGGCTGGATTTTGATCTGTCCCGGAAAAGATCACGTCTTCCATGTCTTTCCCACGCAGGTGCTTGGCGCTTTGGTCCCCCATCACCCAAAAAATGGCATCGACAATGTTACTTTTGCCACACCCATTCGGCCCCACAATGACACTGATGCCATCATCGAAGTGAATGACTGTTTTTTCCATGAAGGACTTAAACCCAACAAGTTCTAAGCGACGTATTTTCATGCTTTTTTAAGCTCAAAATAACACGATTCGCTTGTTTTTTCAATGATTTTAACTACTTATAAAGAGAAAGAATTTCAAGGCATTATGCTGATTTTTTAGTCAACTTCGCAGACGTTAAGGTCTCTTCCCCTTCTTGCTCCAAAGAAGATAGCTCTTCTTCATCTTCCAAAAGAGAAGACCCAAGTTTTAAGGCGCGCGCAACACGATCCATACGATCTTTCCAAAAATGGACTTTATCTCTGAGAGCCTTTTCTTTTTCACGAAAGCTTTCGATTTCGTATTCCAAAGCATCCATTTTTCTTCGAAACTCTAAAAGTTTTTTATCTTTCGAGGCCAATAACGTTTCTGAATCTCTTTTTACAATTTCAAGCTTTGCTTCCAGTTCTTTTTCACGCACACGAATATGTTTAATATCTCTGGCAATACGTTCTTTCAGCTCTTCATATTTTTTTTGAGCCAAATCGGCTTTTCGCTCAGCCATCAAAAGCTTGTCTGATTTTGTTTGAATCTGTTGTTGGCGAGATTCCAATGCTTTGGCATGTTGTGTACGAAGCTCCTCATTTTCTAAAGTCAATCGGTCGACTTTTTTAATTAAATCATCGTGCTGTTCTTGCATTTTTTTAAACTGATAATCTAATTCCGAAGTTTTCTTTTCAGAAATATCGAGCTGTTCTTTGCACCTCAAAAAATCTTGTTTCAAAGAAGCCACTTCTTTTTCTTTCAAAGAAACATACTCTTTCAGGGTTTTAATTTCGGGAGAGTCTGAGGCTTGTACTTCCAGTTTTGGTTTTTGGATGGGAGATTCTGATACACTTTCAGGTTTTAGAACAGGTGCCTTTGGAATTTGAACAGGCGGTGCCTGAAACTTCTTTTTTTCATCTGACATGGTTTTGCCCCCTAAAAATTGTTAAGTAATATCAAAGACTTACACAGAACAGTCTTGTTTCAAAAAACGTACACTTACCTTTATTTTACTTAGATTTTAGAAAGTGTCAAAAAAGACTAAACCGATAACTTTTCGTATCTTAAACCCAGGTCGTCGGCTATGGTCTTATAGGTAACATGTCCCGCATGGACATTCACCCCTGCATATAAAGATGGGTCTTTTTGAATGGCTTTTTCGAAACCTAGATTTGCTAATTTTACAGCATAGGGGAGCGTTACATTATTCAGTGCATAGGTAGAAGTTCTCGCCACAGCGGCAGGAATATTGGTAACACCATAATGAATAACGCCAGAAACTTCAAAAGTAGGATTGTCATGGGTGGTGGGATGTATTGTTTCAATACAGCCCCCCTGATCGATTGAAATATCGATCATCACAGATCCCGCTTCCATTTCCATCACCATTTCTTTGGTAACAATTTTGGGAGATTTTGCGCCCGTGATTAATACAGAGCCAATCACAAGATCTGAATTTCGAACGGTTTCTTCCACATTGGAAATATTGGACATTAACGTTTTAATGCGTGTCCCAAAAATATCATCTAAATATTCCAAACGTCGGACATCTCGATCTACAATCGTAACATCTGCCCCCATCCCAATTGCAATTTTTGCGGCATTGGTTCCAGCCACACCGCCACCAATAATCATGACCTTTCCGCGCCGAACGCCTGGCACGCCGCCCAAAAGCAAACCTTTGCCTTTATCGTTCTTATCTTTTTGTAAATAATAAGCCCCGATTTGCGTAGCTAATTTCCCAGCCACTTCGCTCATCGGCTTTAAAAGCGGCAAAGCGCCATCTTGCGTTTGAATGGTTTCATAAGCCACTGCAGAAACTTTCTTTTCAACTAATTTTTGTGCCAATTCTGGAACAGCCGCCAAATGTAAAAATGTAAATAGGATTTGTCCTTCACGTAGAAAATTAACTTCTGGCTCGACGGGCTCTTTCACTTTAATAATCATGTCGGCTTCATCGTAGATTTTTTTGACGTCGTTGATAATGGTTGCGCCCGCTTGTTGGTATTCTTCGTCTAGAATACCACATCCGTGACCTGCATTTTTTTGAACCAAAACCTGATGCCCTTGCTGCACCAATGTTTTAACCCCGCCCACAACCAAGCCCACACGGTTTTCATGGTTTTTAATTTCTTTAGGCACACCAATAATCATAAGAACCTACCTTTGTACAAAGAGGGGATTTGTGACCGCTTCCAGTGAATTATTTTTTCGAATTTCGAAACGGATAAAATCTGTTTCGTTTTGGAACACATAAGGAAAGAAAATTTTAAAATCATTTGAACTTATTTTCATGTGTTGTTTTTCGCCAGTCTTGGTCCACAAATGTAATGTATGACCTTCACCTTCGTGTACTTTTACCTGAACCATTAGGCTTTGTAAAGCATTGAGCTTTACAGTTTCCCCCATCTGATACACCTCTCCCAAAGCATTATAGGCTGTAAATTCAATTTTTGGAGAAGAAGCATTTCTTAAAACAATCAAGCGACCTTGTTTTAAAGCATCGACCACATCTTTAGACTGTGCGGGGTCCAGCACATCGATATAGTTGATGGATTCAAAGGGAGAAACAAAATTCCCCCCCACATGATAATCACATCCTCCCACCAAATAAACTTTATGATCCAGGGCCAATTTTTCTTGCCACCAATCGAGCGTGGCTTGAGGACGCATGAAAAAATGAAAATTGAGTTCAATCGCATCTGCGCCATATAAGTGATTGGGCCATTGCTGCCAAGCATACATCAGTGTGGGGTGATTAATAATGACAAAACCATTTCGATCATGTGTTTTTTGAACCATGTCTTGATACATGTCTTCTGAAACAGTCGCTCTGGGATTCATGGGCACAATTGCATCTTTTGCGTCGTTTGCCACAAAACCAATTAAAGTGGCATGCCCCCCAAACATATTGGTCCATTCCATGGCAGGCACCAACACAACTTCAGCGTCTTTTGAAAACATAGGCTCGAACCAATGGGCAATGGTATTGTGATCTGTAATCGCCAAGGCCTGGACATTGTTTTCTAGAGCCAAATTCATAAGTGTTTCAATGCCACGTACATCGTAGGATCTTTCTAAATCTGTCGAATGCGGAAATCTACTAAATGTATGTTCAGAATGGGAATGGAGATGATTTTGAAAAAAGACCCATTTGGCTTGAAGGCCAAAGGGCAATAAAAACAAGGCTAAAACTGCAAATGTTTGCAGGTGCTTCAATTAAAGTTTTACTGCTTTAAAATATATAAAACGTAAGAACTTCCGTCTTTTACAATGTCAACCACTTGATGCCCCTCATGAACCACAGCAGAAGGTACAGTTTGCATGTGTTCTCCTGCATTTAGGCGGACTTGAATCAAATCACCACTGGCAACATCAGAAAGCGCCTTTTTGGTCATTGAGAAGGTGGATGGACAAATTGCATGACGAAGATCTAGTTTTTTAGTTGTTTCGTAGAGCTGCATACCGGGCATTTTATACCACACCCAACACCCAGCGTCAAACAAACGGTTTATCGAACGCTAAGCCTTTGTTTTAATTGTGTTTTATAAAATTTAAATCTCTTTTGAAGCATCCGGATATGGCTGTAATATCCTGAAACTTGGATGGGAAATGCGCCAAACCCCATAGAGGCATTGGAAATACGAATCCGACGAAGGGCATATAAATCATCCAAAGGTGAAAAAGCATCTGAACTGGTCGAAACAGCAGCCGTATAGCCCACTTCTTTGGTCAAACGTTGCGTTTCCAACGTATATCCCCCAAAAGGATAGCATAAGATTTGAGATGGTTTTTTGAGGTTTTCTTCCAAAATCTTTTTGGATTCTGAAAGCTGCCAAAATACTTCTTTCTCGGATAAAGACGGCAAATGGGGATGGGTTACGGTATGGCTTCCAAAATCAATTTGATGTTGCTCCATTTCATGAATTTGATCCCAAGTCAGATATTCTTTTGTCCCAATCCATGTCGTCACCAAAAAAATGGTCGCAGGTAGCCGATATTTTTTTAAAAGCGGGAAAGCGTGGATATAATTGTCTTTAAATCCATCATCAAAGGTAAGCGCAACTGTTTTAGGTGGGAACTTTTTCTTCTGCCGAAAAAACTCAACTAAACTTTCCAAAGAAACAACATTATATTTTTGAGAAACCAACGTATGCAGCTGATGCTCAAAAAAATCGGGGCGAACCGCCAATTTGGAACCCGGCTGATCTTCAATGCTATGAAACATTAAAATCGCTGGATGCGCTCTAAAAACAAATCCCGGTAATTTATGTAAAAGATTTTTCATAGATTGTTTGTGTTTTTTGCGCCATTTTCAAATAACTAAACTCTTGTTTTACCTTTAAAGCAGCATTTTTACCTAGTCTTTTTTTAATTTCTGGCGCCGTTAAAAGATATTTAATCGCATGCGCCAATTCATGATGAGAAGCGTTGGATAAAAGAAGGCCATTTTGACCATGGGAAATAAAATCTTCCATCCCCCCTTTTTTGTAAGAAATCACAACGGGCTTTTCCATGGCCATGGCTTCCAGGGTAGAAAGCCCAAAACCTTCGGGTCCTTCGTGATGTGTCACATAAATATCCATTAAAGATAAGGCGATTCTGGGATCTTTTTGGGAAGGCACCATGCGGACCAGTTTTTCGAGCCCCAGCCGATGGACTTCTTTTTCAATTTTATGTTGATATTTTCCATCTCCTACAATTAAAAGCTGCAGGCGCAAACGATATTCATCTTTTAAAATACGAAGCACTTCCAGTAAATTCAGATGCCCTTTTTCTTGAGAAAGCCTCCCCATAATTCCAAGTGTTGGAAAATTTAATAATCCATATTTTTCTTTAAAGGCTTTCTGATCGCGAGATTCAATTTGAGTTGCATCAAAGCGATCGGTATGGATGCCATGCAAAACAGTGCTAATGTTGTTTTGAAGTTTTGGGTAGCTGGCTTTCAGATCGCGTTCCACAGAATATGAATTAGAAATCGTTTGATTCCCTAAACAAGGGAATACCTTTCGCCCCCAATGGTGACGATAAAATCCATGAAAGGTGGTCACACCCTGAATGTTGAGTTTCTTGGCCAAAAAATATCCCAAAACTTGCGCCACACGTGTATGAGCATGAACAACATTCCAATTATATTTTTTCTGAAGTTTTTTTAACTTGAAATAAGACAAAAAAACTTTGGGGCTCAGTTCATTCTTTGTATTTAAAGGAATTTTATGGAGCACCACCCCTGCTTTTTGAAATTCTTCTTCAAGCTCTCCCCCAAAAGAAGCCACATGACATTCATTGCCCAAGGCTTGTAGCCCCTGACATAAGGTCAATAAATAAGACGAAATCCCGCCAATATTTAAATGTGTGGTGATATGTAAAATGCGTTTCATGTTCGACATCAGTATCATTGATCCATCAAATTTGACAAGCCTTGAAAACTCAGCTAAACATACGACAACTATGAAGAAATCCTTATATTTTATCCTGTGTTTTGGGCTTGTTTTTTCAACATTTTTAGGATGCACAAAAAAACATAAACTCGACAACGAAACCTTGGTGTTTAACTTAGAAACCGAACCCCCAACGGTTGATCCCACAAAAACAACAGACACAACCTCTTCTTTGGTGATTGAAAACCTGTTTGACGGTCTTCTCGACTACGATCTCCCCAATTTAACCGTCGTTCCAAAAGTTGCAAAGTCTTGGGACATTTCAAAAAATGCCCTCGTCTATACGTTTCATTTAAGAGACGATGTCACTTGGACAGATGGTAAAAAAGTCACTGCCTATGATTTTGAATATTCTTGGAAGCGCATGATTGATCCTAAAACAGCCGCAGAATATGCTTACTTTTTGTTTGATGTCAAAGGAGCCAAAGATTTTAACCAGGGAAAGCTGAAAGATGAAAAACAATTGGGCATTCAAGCCTTAAATGACACCACGTTTCAAGTCACCCTGGCGCAACCGGTGGCTTATTTTATTCATGTCGCTACATTTCCCGGCCTGATGCCTTTAAGACGTGATGTCATTGAAAAACACGGCGACAAATGGATTGAACCCCAAAACATTGTTACCAATGGACCTTTTATTTTAACAAAATGGAAACATGATTATGAAATGATTTTAACCCGAAATGAAAATTATTTTGGGCCTAAAGCGAAATTGAAAACCATTCGCTGCTTGATGGTTACAGAACAATCGACAGCGCTTTCATTGTATCAAACCAAAAAACTCGATATTATTCGAAATCTTCCAGCTTTAGAAATTCCAAAACTAAAAACATCGGCTGACTATCGATCTGGAAATTTTTTAGGCTCTTATTATATTGGGTTTTTAACCACGAAATATCCGCTGGATAATAAATATGTAAGACGCGCTATCACAGCAGCCATTGATCGAAATCAAATTACAGATCTTTTGGAAAAAGGAGATCTTGCAACCACATCGATTATTCCAAAAGGATTATTGGGATATAATGAAAAAATTGGAATCCCATATAACGTTGAAGAAGCTGTAAGTTGGATGAAAAAAGCAGGCTACAAACTTCAAGACGTTGAGGGTGAGAAACAATGGGTAGACACCGAAACCAAGAAGCCCTTTCCAACCATTACGGTAACGTTTAATACCAACGAAGCACATAAAACGGTGATTGAAAACCTGCAACAACAATGGAAGAAAAATTTATACATCCCCGTTGAAATTAATAACCAAGAATGGAAAGTGTATATTGATTCTTTGCATTCTGCCCGAAAAACACCAGACAGGGTCGGTTTTCATATTTTCCGTTTAGGGTGGGTGGCAGATTATCCAGATCCCGACAACTTCATGTCTTTATTTACGTCTTATAGTGATAACAATAACACTGGCTGGGCAAATCCTAAATTTGATGCGCTGGTTGAAAAAGCAAAAGTTGTTTTGGATCCTAAAAAACGCGCGAAGCTTTATGATCAAGCCCAAAAAATCTTACTGGAAGAAGATGCCGCCATTCTTCCAATTTACATATATGCACATCAATCGATGTGGCGGGATGAAGTTCAAGGCATTGCGCTCAATCCACTGGATTCTTGGAAGCTCGATGAAATTTGGGTTCAAAGAAAAACAGCTCAAAAATAGATGACTCTGGTTTACATTCTAAAACGTCTTGCCATTTCCATCCCTGTTTTATGGCTTTTGGTGACCCTCACTTTTCTTTTTCTACGCATCGTCCCCGGAGGACCTTTTGATCAAGACAAAGCCCTGCCCCCACACATTAAAGCCAATTTAGAAAAAGAATTCGATTTAGATAAGCCCGTTGTTTGGAATACAAAAAAATGGAGCGAAGGCCACTACATCCAATTTTTTACCGAAACCCAATATTTTTATGCCATGAAAAAATTAGTGCATGGAGATTTAGGACCTTCTTTTAAATACAGAACCCGGAGGGTTACAGACATTATTTTAGAATCTTTACCGGTTTCGATTGAACTGGGACTGTATGCTGTTTTGTTTGCGTTTTTGCTTGGCATCCCATTAGGCATCCTTTCTGCACACAGACACAATACCTGGATTGATCACACCTCGATGTTCTTTGCGATTTCTGGGGTTACGCTCCCGAGCTTTTTAATTGCTGTGATCCTTATTTATTTTTTTTCCATTCAATGGGGAATGCTTCCAGCGGGGCTTTGGGACAGTGGATTTGAATACAAAGTTCTCCCTGTCGTTGCACTGGGCATTCGGCCCGTTGCCATTATTGCAAGACTCATGCGCGCCAGCGTTTTAGATGTCATTCAAGCAGATTATATTCGTACCGCCCGCGCCAAAGGCCTTGCAGAATTTCCCCTCATGATGAAGCATGTGGTTAAAAATTCTTTAATCCCTGTGATTACGATTGCAGGGCCCTTGGTTGCAGCGGTGATTACCGGATCTTTTGTCATTGAACATGTGTTTGCCATCCCCGGCATGGCCAAACATTTTATTCAAGCCGTTACAAACCGGGATTATACATTGGTCATGGGCGTCACCATTGTGTACGCTGTCTTTTTAATTGTGGCGAATATTACTGTAGATGTGATGTATTCCGTCGTAGACCCGAGGATTAAACTCTCATGACACAGTCTGGTACTTCGCTTTGGCAGGATGCCTGGAAACGTCTTTCAAAAAACAAACCTGCCATGGTTAGCCTGGGATTTATTGTCTTTATTATTTTGGTGGCTGTGCTTGCAGATGTCCTTTCTCCTTATTCTTATGAAACCCAAAACACGGTGGAACGCCTCATGACACCCAATTCAAAATATTGGATGGGATCCGATCAATTGGGACGGGATCTTTTAAGCCGCGTCATTTACGGCTCTCGCATTTCCATTGCCGTTGGAATGATTGTTGCTATTTGCGCTTTAATCAGCGGCGGCATTTATGGCGCAGTTTCTGGCTATGTGGGTGGCAAAATCGATAACGCCATGATGCGCATTGTAGATGTGATGTACACCTTTCCTTCTTTGCTTTTGGTTATTTTACTTACCGTTCTTTTTGGAAGAGGACTTTTTGGCATTTGCGTGGCTCTCACCATTGTCAGTTGGGTTTCTATTTCAAGACTGGTTCGTGGACAAGTTTTACAACTGAAAGAAATGCAATTTGTGGAAGCCGCTCACGCCATTGGGGTTAGAAACTGGGCCATTATTTTTAAACATATTCTTCCCAATATTTTAGGCCCGATTATTATTATTTTAACATTTGAAATTCCATCTGCCATTTTAACAGAGTCTTTTTTAAGTTTTATTGGGCTTGGCATTCGTCCGCCACTTTCAAGCTGGGGATCTTTGGCCAATGATGGCTTTCAAGCTTTTAAAAGCTATCCGCATCTCATTGTCTTTCCAGGTCTCGCTATTTTCTTTACGGTTTTAGCGTTTAATCTTTTGGGAGACGGACTGAGAGATGCCCTGGATCCAAAACTAAAAAACGTTTCACCCTAGGAGGTTTCAGATGAAAAAAATTATAATCTCTATTCTTCTTATT
>MGRI01000033.1:2421-19523 GCA_001798105.1 Deltaproteobacteria bacterium RIFCSPHIGHO2_02_FULL_40_11 | reverse complement strand
GTTGGAATTTTTGTTTGGTTTCAAGGATCCACACCTAAAACAGCTGAAAAAGATCATTTTCGATTTCGCCTCACAGCAGAACCGCCTCATTTAGACTGGTCTTTGGCGACCGATAACGTTTCTTCAGATATTATTTTTAATTTGATGGAAGGCCTTGTTACGTTTGATCATCATTTAAATGTTCATCCAGGGCTCGCCACCCACTGGGAGATTTCGAAAGACGGAAAAACATACACTTTTCACATCCGAAAAAATGTGAAGTGGACAGATGGCAAGGAACTTACCGCACATGATTTTGTGTTTGGCTGGAAGCGAATTTTAGATCCCAAAACAGCCTCAGAATATGCTTACTTTTTATTTGATGTTTTAAACGCACAAACCTTTAATGAAGGAAAACTTACAGATTTTTCTAAAGTAGGCGTAAAAGCCCTTTCGGATGACACCTTGGAAGTAACGCTTTGGCATCCTGCCTCTTATTTTTTAAAAATCCATACGTTTTGGGGAACCTTCCCGCAACGCCAAGACGTGGTTGAAAAATATGGGGACCATTGGACGGATCCTAAAAACATTGTAACCCTGGGGCCTTTTAAACTTTCCGAATGGAAACATGATTACAAAGTGGTTCTAAAAGCCAACCCAAATTACTGGGGCAATCCGCCTAAACTGAAACAGGTTACCGCTTATATTGTAAACGAAGATTCAACGGCCCTTTCACTCTATGAAACTGGAAAGATTGATTTACTCAGACGCATTCATCCGCTTGTCATTACAAAATATAAAAGTCTTCCAGACTATCAACATGGTCCTTTTTTAAGAGGGTATTATTACGGGTTTAATACCACCAAAAAACCTTTTGATGATGTGCGTGTTCGGCGTGCATTTTCCATGAGTATTGATCGCACACAGTTTCCAGAAATTTTACAAGGCAATCAGATTCCAACGTCTTCGTGGGTGCCCAAAGGGATGTTTGGATATGCGCCTGAAGTGGGATTACAATTTAATCCTCAAAAAGCACAGCTTCTTTTGGCACAGGCTGGCTATCCCAAGGGTGAAAACTTTCCAGAAGTGACCATAGTATATGACAGCCGCGATGATAATAAAGTTGTAGCCGAGAATCTTCAACAACAATGGAAAAAGAATTTAAATGTAAAGCTTTTTCTCGAAAACCAGGAATGGAAAGTCCATTTAAGACAGCTTCGAGACGATGCTCCCCATCTTTGGCGCTTGGGCTGGGGCGCAGATTTTCCAGATCCCGATAATTTTTTAAATTTATTTACGTCTTATTCTGGAAACAATTTAACGCGCTGGAAGAATCAACGATACGATAAACTCATTGAACTGGGCGCTTCTGAAATGGATCCCCAAAAAAGACTTTCGTATTATAAAGAAGCACAAGAAATTTTAACGGAAAAAGACGTGCCCATTATCTCTTTATTCATGGAAGCACAAAACATTCTTTTAAAACCCTATGTGAAAGGCTACCACATCAACGCCATGGGCAATACGATTTTAAAAGATGTGGAGATTAGGCAGTAGGTATTATTTATTTAAGCAGCTGCCCTCTGAAAAAGTATCACTCATACTAAAACTACCATAGAGGATATGGTAGGGAGAGTTAAATGCCGGGTCAAAGGATCGACCGCTGCTTGTACTCATGGGAACAGAAAGTTTTCGTTTCTTTATTTCCCACGACGTATCACTTGGCCAGTTAACAACAAAAGGGGCAATGGAAAGCTCTAAAAGAGGGTTCCCGTTTACTGATTCACACCACCTCTCCGTCCAAAGAAGCTCATATCGATTCACCCCAACTTTAAGATCGCTTTCATTTAAAATTAATTTCACGCTTTTACTTGGCACCAAGGGGTTGTCGGTATACCAATAATATTTGGATTCATTTTTCAAGTTGCTACTTAGATCAAAGAGCCTCTTCCCATTGAGACTGAAATGAATGAAACATGCGTTTGATACATCCTTTTTTTTGACTGCAAAAAACCGTGCCATAAGAATAAAGGTTGTTTTTCCACTTACAATTTCCATGTCTGGGTCACAAGGTGGCGCTATCGAAACACAGGAAATCTCAACATTCGAAATATCTACCCCGGAAAGCGTCCCTTTCCCATTCAAAACCGTACAAGCCTGATTCTGTGGTTGAGAAAGAATAGAAATGTCATATTGGCTGCCATCATCCATTGGGGGGAAACTGAATGGACCATTCGTAGAAATTGGGAAACTCTTACCCGCATTATTTTGGATTGCAAGCCCCTCTCCTAAAAGTCCGGAAACCGTTCCTCGAATTGCATAGGTAGCTATGGGATTATTTACACAGTCTACACGAATATTTGAAATATTTTTTCCCGAAACAATGCCTGAACCATTTAAGATGCTGCATGTTTGATCAACAGGGTGCGCATAAACAGTAACTGCATAGTTACTTCCATCATCAACCGATAAAAAACGAAATGGCCCATCTGTGGAAATCTCCAAAGGGTTCATCCCATTATTTTGAAGAACAAGTCCTGCGGAAGAAAGCCCAGATACCGTGCCTTCAAGATGATAACGGTTCATAACGCAGCGAATCTCAATATCGATAATATTTTTGCCTGCAAGCACTCCCGCTTCCCGTGAAATACTACATGTCTGGTGGGTAGGTTGAGATACAATAGTCACCGAATAGCTACTTCCATCCGCCAAGGCCGGGAAATTAAAAATACCGTTTTCTGAAATTGAAAGCGTGGCTTCGCCGTTATTTTGAATCACAAAACCTGATCCACTAAGCCCCAAAACTGTACCTCCAATAGAATATGTATCTGGAGGATTGTCCACACAATCGATCTCAACATCCGAAATATCTGCTCCTGAAACAAGTCCACTTTGGTTTAAAACTGTACATGTTTGCTTTGTGGGCTGTCCAACGATGGAGATCAAGTAGCTACTCCCCTCATCCATGGCTGGAAAATTAAATTCCCCATTTGATGAAATGATAAGATTGTTCGAACCATTGTTTTGAATCACGAGCCCAGTGGCCGACAACCCAGAAACTGTTCCCCCAATCACATACCTATCTATGGAAGATATAGTTTTGGGTAACGACAGCTCAGATGAAGGCTCCTGCTCTACATGAACCAATTCACTTGGCGCAGAACCACCCTTACCATTTTCTCCACCACCACAACTTATAAATATGATACTACCCAGAACCAAAAATAAGGCCTGAAACAACCTACGTACTACGTTCATTTTTCCCTTCAAACTTAGATTAAAATTACATTAATTTACAAACGTCCTATTTAACTTTTATTGTATCATTTTCTAGTTTTATCTCAAAACACGCTTTTTCTGGACTTTATTGAAAGTTTATTTTAGCCTTATCGCTGTTGTGTAATGTAGTTTTTTTCAGGAGGTTTCTATGAAAAAAGGTGTTGTCTCTTTTGTTTTATGTGTGTGTTTGGTTTCAACATCCGTTGCGTTTTCCCAAATGAAAATTGAAGCTCAAAAGTGCTACCAAATTGCATTTAGCACCATTGCCCTAAGCCCCATTCATTTGTATGGCAAAAGCCTTGATCTGAAAGGCAATGACATTTACTTCATTGAAAACGATGGTCGCACCGTTGGCAATGTGAAAAACATTGGTTATTTTATTTTAGAAGCACCTGAAGAAAAATGTAAGGGTGAAAGCTTTTCCAACGCTTTTCTGACGCGCTGAATTCCTGTTTGAATATCCTCTATCGAAAGGGCAAAGGACAGGCGAAGGTATTTGTCTGCGCCAAAGTATGCACCGGGGACCGCGGCCACCTTTGCTTCTTCAATGAAATAATCATTGAGGCCAATGGAATTTCCAATTTTTTCGCCTTGATATTTTTTGGAAAAATAAGCTGAAAAGTCTGCAAAGACATAAAACGCCCCTTGGGGTTGAAACGTTTTTAAGTTTGGAATCGTTGATAAGGCTTCCAACATCACATCTCTTCTTTTTTCAAATTCCTTCACCATGGCTTTCACCGTATCTTGAGAGCTGGTAAGGGCTTTGACAGCAGCTTTTTGTGCAATGCTATTCACGCTGGAAGTGGATTGGCTTTGAAGCGCTAAAATGGCCTCCATTATTTTTTGATTTTTCCCAATCACAGCCCCCACACGCCAGCCTGTCATGGCATAAGCCTTGGAAAGGGTTTTAAAAATAAATGTTTTTTCAAAAAGTTTTTTAGAAAAACCTGCGATGTTTTCAATTTTTCTACCATCAAAAAGTATTTTTTCATAGGCATCGTCACTTAAAACCCAGCATTTTTTATTTTCTAAAACTTTGGCCAACAGACAAAGCTCTTCTTTAGAATAAACAGCGCCTGTGGGATTAGAAGGTGAATTCAAAACCACAGCTTTTGTTTTTGGCGTCACGGCTTTTTTAAGTTGGTCTGGGGTTATTTTAAATTCGTTTTTTAAACTTGTCTGAATGATTTTTGGTTTACCTTCGGCCAATCGAATCATGGATGGATAAGACACCCAATACGGCGCAGGTAATACAACTTCATCGCCAGGGTTCAACGTTGCTTGGAAAAAATTATAAAGCGCCTGCTTTGATCCATTGGTCACAACGATATTTTTGGGTTCATAGGTAAGACCATGATCTTCTTTTAAGCGGTTTACAATGGCAGCTCTGAGCTCTGGGATTCCACCTCCTGCCGTGTACTTTGTAAATCCTTCTTCAATGGCTTGAATCGCAGCTTGTTTGATGTGCGACGGGGTATCAAAATCAGGCTCGCCCACGGTAAAAGAAATAACATCGATGCCTTGTGCACGAAGTTCTTTTACTTTGGCAGCAATCACCAAGGTTTCAGAAGCTGGAATGCCTTTAACGCGATGTGAAATCATATTGAAAATTTCTTACGAAGTCTGGCTTCAATAAAATGGGGGACAATGTCTTTTAAATTTCCCCCCAAAGAAGCGACCTCTCGAACCAAACTGGAACTAATGAAATGGTGATTGCTTCCTGTCATCATAAAAATGGTTTCTAAATTGGGATAAAGCCTTTTATTCATGGACTCCATTTGAAATTCAAATTCGAAATCAGAAATCGCACGAAGCCCTCGAATAATGGCATGTGCCTTCTTGGACTTTGCATACTCTACCAAAAGCCCGGTTGTGGAATCTATTTTTACACGGAGTTCTTTTCCAAAAGCCTCCTGTAACATTTCCATTTTTTCTTTGAGTGTAAAAAGCCCTTGCTTTTGCGCATGCGAAGCAACCAAAACAATGACCGTATCAAAAATCTTTAAACTTCTTTGAACAATATCGATGTGACCATTGGTCACGGGATCAAACGACCCCGGATAAATCGCTAATTTAGAAACGTTACGCACGACATCCCATACTTTCTCGTATCATACGGTTTCATTTTTTTGTACTGATCTTGAACGGGCTCTTGGGCGGCATGCTGAACAATGACCAAAAAACCTTCATTTAAAAGATCGAGTGTATCTAAAAGATCTAATGTTTCATGCACATACCCATGATCAAAAGGAGGGTCGACAAAAACCAAATCGAATTTTTTTCCTCTCTTGGCAAGTGTCACGAGCGCAACTTTTGATTTTACGGGATAAATGATGATATTTCCCTGAAAAGGCTTTGTATTTTTTCGTAGATAAGAAAGGGATTGTGAGGACGAATCCACAAAAGTAACAGACTCTGCCCCGCGACTTAAGGCTTCGAGCCCTACGGTCCCTACCCCTGCAAATAAATCCAAAAAAACAGCCCCTTCGCACTTACTTCGGATAATATTAAAAATATTTTCGCGAACGCGATCAGACGTGGGACGCACCCGAAGTGTTCTTGGGGAAAGAAGTCCTCTTCCTTTATGCTCACCCCCAATAATTTTCATACGATCTGTTTCATTTCAGTTTTTGGGCAAGTTTGCTTGCCGATCCTTTTGCTCTGAAAGCCTGAATAAATTCCGTTGCCTCTTTATAGGCATCCGCTTCAATTTGCTTTTGATTGGCTTTCGGAATGGAATTAATATCTTTTAAAAATACTTTCGTTGTCTTTTTGAGTTCAGAATTGTTTTCTTTCACCCATTTTTGCATAGCATCTAAAAGATCTTTGGGAAGCCCTCGATGCGCCACATTTTGCCAATTGGTGCCTACATTTCCTTTTCGGACTCCCGCATCTACAAACTTATGCAGCATTTCAACAGGCGTTCCTGTAATCCCATGCTGCGCAATGGAAACATTCCATTTTTTAACAGCATCATACACTTCTCTGGTACGCTTTAAATCAATATGCACTTCTTCTCCGGGCCGATAATTTCCATGTTTGGACCCATTGTAAATCGCCAGTAAATTGGGCTGGATTCCATTTTGAATAAATCCCCCAATAAATTCCTTCGATTCTTCCACCGTTGTCAGTCGACCTTCCCTGCCCACATGCGTAATTTCACCCACCTCTACCTCTAAACCGACATCGTAATCTGAAAGCGGTTTTGCAAGCTGTGTTGTAATTTTTAAATTATTTGGGATCTCATTAAAGGAAGCATCAATACAAAAAGAGGTGTAGCCAGCTTTTAATTCTGCCGCAATTAAGTCTCGGGCTTCGGAAATTTGTTTTTCAGATTGATCTTTTACCGTAATATGATCCCCATGAATAAAAAAAGGTTTGGTATAGCCGACTTCTTCTGCATACCCAATGAGGGTTTCCCAAAATGTCTGGGGCACAAAGCCTGTATAGCCACCGTCTAGGCCGCCTTCAGATTTTGCAATTTCAAAAGCAACAATGGCATCTTGGTCTTGGGCAGCACGCATAATCCCTGGCACCACATGTTTGATTCGAATATTACACGCCATCACCATGAAAGATTCATTTTGAATGGCATTGATAATGGTTTTGGAACTTAAAAGACAAACTTTAGAATTTGCCCCCAAAAGTCCTCGCACATGTTCCGGCCTGAAATCTAATAAATTTTTAGACATATTGTCCCCCTTCGCGTTCAAAAACTAGCACGCAGGGTGGCAAAAATCAAGAAATGGCACTCTTACTTCTTGTGTTTCTTCTTGGATGACTTTTTATAGGCTTCTGGGTGCACAAAAACATGCAAACGGTCTACCATGGGGGCAAGTAAATTCCGAACGGCTGCTTCCATTTTACTTAGCTGCTCCGCCGAAGATTGAACGTGCTTGGGTAGCCCTGTTTTTGGCTTTTTGTGCTTACTTATTTTTTGTAAACGTTCTGACATGGTCGCGATACTCCTTATGTATCCTATCGGAAACCGCCGTCCCAAACTTTAGCCAACACCCTCTACAAAATAATGTAGATTTTTTATGGCACTATGCTAGTCTTCCCGTTTAAACAAAGTTTTACAATCACTCAAAAAAGGTATGTTTTAAGTGTCCATTGAAGCAATTTCGAAGTCGAACCTTTCTCCAGCCCCAAAAATGCCGGCCTATGCCCTAGAAGACCAACTTGACTTAGATTTAGGTGCTTGCCCTAAAAAGGAAACCGGTTTTATCGATTCTCCCTCCAGGCAGAAAGCCATTGAAACTGATTTTGGGTATGCCCTTCAAAGCCTGGTAGAACATATTTCGCAAGATGTTGAGGCCCAAAAAGAAACCTTGCTTTCGATGAATCAAAGTCGAAAACAAGCGCTCATTCACGAACTTTCTTCCATTTTAAGCGAGCTCAATGACTTTAAACCCACCAAACCTTTCAATCAAAATGCCTTGGAACAGTGTATGTATGCGAGCCTTGACTCACTCTTGGGACGCACCATGGGCATTCTCTGCGCACGGGTCACCTACTTTACCACCATCCGATTGCTTTTGATTCACTATTGGAAAAATCTGGGCTTGCTCTCGGATTCAGACCGAAATCTGTATCAAGAACCCAACTTAACCATTAATTCCTTTATTAATAAACACTGTGCCAACCTCATTGCCCAAAAACATAACTGGCTTTTTGCAAGGCTCAACAACTACTCTTGGTACAAAATGAGCTCCAAAACGCTCGATGAAGTGGAACATATTCTATGCTATTGGACGCTGAATCATGAATCTGTCCTCAGTCTATCCGATTTATATGAAAAATATTTACATGAAACGCGCTTAAAAAAGCATGCGCATTACACATCTCCCCTTTTAGCAAAGTTTATGTTGGATTTTACCTTGATCCATAGCCCAGATAAGTCTCTCATGCGCTTGCGGGGCACCCATCGTGTTCCAAAATTGGTTTTTGATCCCGCCTGTGGCACAGGCAACTTTCTCTTAGAAGCTGCCTGGCGCATGAAAACGGAACTTTTTTGTGAAAACCCTACACCGAAGACCGTCCAAGATTATAGCCACGCTTTAACGACAGGACTTTTTGGGTGCGACATGAATGTATTTTCACATTACTTTACAGAAGTAAAACTGCTTTGGAAGTTAAGCTCAGCGCTCGCTCAAGCCCAAGAACTAAAGCTTTTGAGCCATCAAAAACCAGATCTTTCAATTTCTGTGATCCACCAAAATGCGTTTAAACTTTTTAGCGATGATCAATTGGATATGGTTCGTGCTACAGGAGGCGTCTCCCTTTCAACAGATACCGCCTTTGGTCTGCTTCCCTTAGAAGGCCATCTGAAAAAAATTCATCATCGCATTAAACTTTTAGAAAAATTTGATTTTTGTTTTTCAGCACCCCCCGAACAAATTGTAAATGATCAAAAGTCTTTTTTTAAAGAAGTCATCCAAGCCATGCCGTATTGGAAAAAATATCATGAAACAAACTTACTCTATTCTTCTTGGTTTTTTGTTTTGGGACTTTCTAAACTGCGAGAAGGTGGGAAACTTGCCTTTTTAACGGAAACCTATTGGCCCACAGAAGAAGGGGCCTCACTTCTTCGAAAATACATTCTTCAAAACAGCAAAGTCTTATCGATTGTAGATTTGGGAGATACCCACCCCAGATATATTACCCTTCTTGAAAAATGCACACATAAAGAATTTAGAGACGTTAATAAAATTAAAATTGTAAAAGTTCATTTTCAAAACGATACGCCGAAAGAAGAATATATTTTTGGAAAACTTCTTCAAAAAGTTGAACTCATAGACCGGCCTGGAAAGATTTTTTCAGACGAAACCTTGGAAATTTATTTTTCAGGCGTAAACCAAGGGGAACTCAATGAAAACCCCTGGCAACAAATTTGTGATACGGGCTTTAGTAAAATTTTAAAACAAATCGTGTCTTTTAAAACAACACTCAATTATTTTTGTGAGATTCAAGAAAATACTCCTTTTAGCGAAAATGAAAATGTCCTGATGACCCCCGAAACAAGCCTAACCAATCATTTTAAGATTTTCGAAAAAAGAAATAAACCGGGAAATTATTTAACTTTGCATCCCAAACCCATTTGTAAAGAATCCCCTCTTTATATTTTGGCGATCTTAAATTCACCTGTCATTAATTTTTGGTACGGCAACCACAGCACCAAGAAAAATGGAAAACGTTATTTTGAACCTTCCACCTTAAAAATGATCCCCATCCGCCCCATCAACTTTGAAAAGCGCATGGAAGCTTCGATTCGTGAAGAAAAAATCAATCAAATTAAAGTGGCGATTGAAAAATCGGACTTCAAATATTTAATGGCGAATCTCAATCTAGAACTAAAACATGGAAGCGAAGAACTTTTACACGATGCCATTGTCATGATGCAAGAACGCATACACACGCTTACAAAAAAATTAAAGCGCTATGATTCTTTATTTTTAGAAAAATTTAGCACACAAAAAAATGCGGACATGGAGCCGAAATTTAACCCAATTTCTTTTAAAGAGATTTATCCACCAGACAAACAATGCGCACTCAAAGATCACAGAAAAGTTTTTATTCAAAAAGACGAAGACTTGATTTTAGAAAAATTTTCGTTGGCACAGTTTAAAAGAGAAAAAGGACTTAAAAATGAAGGGGAACACTTAATCTTAATTTCTCAAGACAATAAAATGATTCGTCTCTATAGCGAAAAATTTGTCTTAGATTTCATTGAAAAAGACTTACATTCCCAAATTCATGGTTTTTGGGATGAAATTGAGGCCTCCATTTTATTGCCCGAAGACTTGGAAGACTTTGAAGGATTTCGAAAAGACATTATGACCTATTGCATGAATATAAAATACAAACAAATTGAACTCATCCAAATTACCAATGAACTCATTTTTAAACTCTATGGATTTGATATCGACGACAAAGACCCAATCAAAGTTTCAGACGCCCAAGAAGTAATCCAAATTATGGAAGCTACTTGTTAACGATTTGTAAAATTTCCTCAATAAATAGCTTTAATGTTTTGTTTTCCGTGGATTGATACGTTCGTAGTAATCCCAGGGTTGTTGCATCTCCTTTTAAAAGATAAAAGCGTTCTAAAAGAATGTGTTGATTCGAAAACTTTTCTAAAAAAGAAGAGGCTCCTCTTGCGTGTTCACATAAATAAATCATTCTTTGTAAAACCAAAGATAAAATGGCGGGCTCATCGGTGTGTGTTAGTAAAATTTCGATAACTTTAATTTGCAAAGATCCTGTCACCTCACCCGTTCCAGATAACTCTAAAAGCAATGAAACGGCCTCCGAAGATTTACTTTTTGAAAGAACTTTCAGTGCCGCCAAACGCACTTGAATCGAAGGAGATGTTCGCGCCAAATCCAAAAGCCCTGCTTTCAATGCGGAAAAATCAAAAAATTTCTCATAGGCCTGTTCCAAGGCAATCACACGAAATCTTTCATGAATGGCGCCTGTAGGCGCGCTGACCGCATTTGCAAATGTATACAATGCTAAATCTGAATGCGTATTTAAGGTACATTGTGCAGCCGCAATCCGTACCTCTAAAGCAGGATGGTGTAAATAAATGGCCAGCCGATTTGAAAACCACTGCCTGGGTTCAAATTTCGACATCGCAAGTAAAAGCTCTGCTTTAACCAAAGGCTCTGAGATTTCTTCTAAAAGATCTAAAAAATGTTTTTTCGTGAATACATTTCCATCGCCACGTAACAGTTTTCCAATACCACGTGCAGCAGCCATACGTGTAGACACATTTTCAGATTTCAAAACCATCGCCTCTAAAATCATTCGAACCGTTTTAGAACGTTGGATATTTTCTGACCTCACGCTTGAAACCAATTCTTCCAAAACGACTTCAATGAGTTCTGGTTCCCTAACATCGGAATGAAATAAAATATTTCTTAAGCCCGTAAACGTTTCGTTCGAATAAATTCTTCCCATGGCACGCACCGCGCCCACCCGTTCGGTCATTGGCAATAAGTGAGCCACTGCAACGCTCTCCAGTTTTCCAACTTCCCAGTGGCTAGCCAAATTTACCATCCCTTCAAAATACGCTTCATAGGCTTTTTCTCCTGGAAAAAAACGATTTTTAAGGATGTTTAATTCCTCCAAAGCCTGTAATACCTTACGGGGCATTGCGCCTTGCTCTTTAAAAAAATAAATGGCGTATTCTGACAATTCAGAATGTTGAAAAATTTCGCGCATGACTTCTTTGGTGATAAACGTTCCTTCAGAATCAAAATTGAAAAATAGAAGATTCAACGCTCTTTTTTTATAGGTAAGAGGTGCATAGCGAATTTGGGCCAAATAATAGTCTCCGCGTAACGTATGTGGAATTTGTCTGACAGCACGCGTAAAAATATAGTTTCCAAGTTTTTCAGATAAACTTTTTAGTTTTTGAATATAAAGGAGAACTTCTTCTGTTGTATAAGACGCGCTGGGCAAATAAACCTGTTCCATTTCTTTGACCCCGCGATTGAGCATTTCCGAAATTTCTAAAAGCTCGCGATCGCTTCCAACATTTTTTCGAAGGTTTAAAACAGCCGCCTCAATATCTTTTTGCGGGACTTTTTTAGGAAGCGAAAGTACTTCTAAACTGAGCCGGTCGATTTCAGCTTCGTAGTACCGTTTTAAATTTTGATGCGCGCCTGGCAATGCTTCAAGCGCATGGAGTTCTTCTTGTAAAACAACTGTACCTCTTGCAATGGTTGTATGTGTTACTTCAAAAGCACGAAGGGCAGATTCCCATTCCAAAGAAATGCTGCGAAGAACCGTTTGTAGTTTTTTTTCTTCAACATAACGAAGGGCACGTGTGGGCGTAGATAATTTTTCCTGAACGGCTTCTAAAAGAGCCTTATTCACACCTCGCGATTCTCTTTCTAAAACCATCGATGTTGCGCGTTCGAGTTCTCTTCGCCAGGGATATAAAATAATTCTCCCTTCCTGGACATCCGATGCAGTCGTTTTAACCAGCGCAGATAAGATTTTTTGCGCCAGTTTTTCTTCAGCAGCGGGGTTTGAAAATGAAATATTTGGGGAAAAAATCAAGAGCAGGAAAAGAATATAAAACAAGCCTTTTTGCACGAAATTTAAAGCTAGCAAAGAGCATACCAACGCGTGTCACACTCCCCATATTATATCCAAAAAATTAGCCCTATGATTTCAAGGGGTTAGATATTTGGGGTCAGACCCGGGTCTGACCCGGGTCTGACCCCAAATGCCCAAAAGTGCAGAAGTTACAGGCAGTGTAACAAATATCGTCAAATTGGCCCTTGACTCTGCTGGAACCTCCCCCTAAACACATGATTTTAATGATGTTTTTATGGGCATTCCTGGCATTCGATTTGCATAAATAATAAGCCGTCATGACAAAGCTGAAAAAAACACTGGTTTGGGGCCTTACATTCCTCTTTTTCTTTACGATTTCTGGCACATCTTACCCCAAAGTGGCCTGGGCCGATCCCTATACCCCCGACCCCGAAACGTCTCTTTTTGACCAGATATTTTTGCTGGCAGAACGAATTGAGCTTGAAAGCCTGGCTGCCCAAGTCTACCTCGAACAAAACCTGTACCAAGACTTTGAAAGCCAAAATCCGACCTCCCCCTCAAAGCCCAAAGAGGGACAATACTGCCACACCTGCCATGAAACACCCGATGAAGCAGATTTAAAACCCAGCGCCAACCTTCAAGAACTTTTGGGACTGGACAAAGATCAACCGATTCCAGATTTTATGCCCATTGATCTTCAAACACCCGCAGAAAAGAAAATTAAAGCCCTGCCCGGGTTCATGATGGATATGAAAGTAGCCGTTGAAAAACTATTTCGCGAAAAAAATATCACACCGGATCTCATGGCAGAAATCCTAAAATCTTATTTAGTTGCGCTGTCTCACTTTATGGTCACACGCCTGCTTCAAAAACCCCTCGATAACCCTTTAGAAACACTTGATTTTCAATACGGGTTGGAACTTCCTTTTCAAAAAGCACTTACGTTACGAAAATATTTATATGCCCCGATTGATTTTTTGGAAGCGAAAGATGAGCAATCAAAAAATCTACTCATGCTTTCCCAAAAAGAAAAAAACATACTGCTTTCAAGTATTTTAATTGTCCAAAACAAAGTTTATTTTTCAGATGGCTTTAAAATTAATTTAGAAATGACCCAACTTGCCAAAGAAACCCATGAAGAAGCCTGGACGAAGCTTTTAAAACTTCAAACCATTTCTTATTTAAGCCAACAACTTTTTCAGATTTCTAATTTTTGGACAGTCGGCGAAACCTTAAATGAGCGTTTTTTCCACGAAACGTTGGGGGCCAATTTTAGATCCATTGGGAAAAATTTTGGCGCGGTCATGCATGAAACAAAATTACAAAATGAAATGACGTATAACCTGTTTTTAGCGAATCACATCAAAAAACAAGACATCCCCAATATTTTAACCGTTAAAACCTATCAAAGCATCATGGCACATGCCCCTTTAATGCTTCGGTTGTATGAAACCGATGAGGCCCAAACCACCTACATTCAAGAACTCAATCGAACAATTGGCTTTTTTGAAAACGAAACAAAAATCACACCCAAAGAAATTTACCATGCTATTTATCATAGTGGTGAAACACTGAAAGACCTTTCCACAGAGGCCCAGGCGGTTACCGTTCGAAATATTATTTTAGAGCAAAAATCCGTATATTTACACAAACACCTTTTGGAATTTTTTGTTTTAGAAGATGAATTCAGTTTTGAAACCGCTGAAAAAGTGAAATACGAACTCCTTGAAGCGTACAAAAAAAACTTTCCGCTTTCCATGCTCCAAACCTGGCTATCCAGATTTAAAGCCCCGGCTGCCGATTACCGCATGGCTGAATTTGTATTGGGGTCTGTCGCGCATGCGACCGAAACCCTTCAAGAAATTGATGAAAAAATTCAAATTCTTTTGCTCCATAAATTGAACCAAGGATTAAGCAGAGCCCGTGTGGTTGCCCAACGTAACAATTCTGGATGGAACTATGGTCGCGCGCACTATCAAATGACGCCTTTAAAATATATTTGGGCCAATTGTGGCATGAATGACGAAAAATGCACGCTCCAACAGCCGATTTCTCCTGAAGAATTCAAAAAAAATGAAGGTTTTTATACAAGCCCCTGGAACCCTCAACAAGAACCCAATCCCACCCTTCTTTCAGATATTTTACCCATGGAAAATATCCCAGAACTTCCCTCTGTCGAATTTAATGAAGTCAATTTTAAAATTTTAATGGCCATGGTTTTATCCCAATTTGGACAGGATTTATATCTGACCCATCAGATCAAAAACATTTCTGAATTAACCACAAAAGCTGAAATGAAGACTGCTTTTCAAACGCTAGAAAACGAGCTTCAAGAAAAAGTGGATCATCCCAGTGAATGGATGAATGAAACACATGAAGTCACAGAAATGGCTGGTTTCGGAGGCATGGGCGATGTGTTTGTGGAATACGAAACAACTGTGCAAAGGCCCACAGAACGCGCGCTTCACGCACAGCATGAAATTGAAAAATTAAAAGCATCGCTGGATACATTAAAAACAATCCATACAAAAATACAAAGTCTAGAGCCTCAAAACGAAACAACGCTCAACGATTATTTTAAAACCCCCGATGAAAGACTCGCCTTTTTTAAAACGAAAAAAGACACGTTTTTAAATATGAGCCGAATTCTTTCCATCGATGTGCCGATTCATAGCGGCAATATGAATCAAGACGCCATTCAAGAAAAAACCTTGTACCAGCATATTCAAAGCCTCATGTCACAAGACGGCTTGGTCTCTGAAGATGTTTCAAAGTTCTTACAAAAAAACCAAGTGCAAATGGTACATTTTAATTTGGAAAGAGATAACCACTCTTTCCCTGTCCCCAATTTAAAAATTGAAGACGATTATAATTACGCTGAATACAACGTTCGTTATCGAACAATGATGGATGAATTCATGGGACACTTATCTCGGGATGAAAGAGATGAGGCTGAAAGATTAAATCGGTATTACTTATATGAGCTTCGCGATCTTGAAAAGAAAGTACTCCATTCAACCCTTCCCCATAGCGCGTATTTTCACCCGGAATATTTTATCGGTACAACGCATGCCGGCGTTCCCTCCCAAGACATTGCGCTTTTAAAAGAAATTCAAGAGATCCGACAAAAACGAAAAGAAGTCTTTTTAGATAAAGGCGGCGCCACCGTTGAAACCCATGCCAAAGAATATTTATTAAATATTATGGTGCGCCACGCTCTCATTGAAAAAGATCTTAAAATCCGAAAAAGTATTTACAATGTCGTTCAGGCCAAAGACATTGAAGACTTAAAAGAATATATTTTTGATCCTTTTATCATGGGCCAAGCCTTTGACATGGTTCGAAGTGAAAATCCAAATCAACTGTGGCGGCTTCAAAACTTTGAGAGCATTCACAAAGAGCTGATTGAAAAATATGGAAGCACCATTGTAGATCGTGTATTTCACAGTACAGGGCATTCCATTTTTGTAGGCGTCATGCTGGGCGCCTGGCTTCTTTTAACGCTAACCGGCATTGGGGCTGTGCCTGCGTATTTCATAGGTTTAATTTTATTGGCAGACTTTGGCGTACAACTTGGATTTGAATTTTATGAAGCCTTTTGGGTTTTGCCTGAAAAACTGGAACACAAAAAAGATTTTTACCATTCTACAGTTTTGGGGGGGCAAGAAGGCCCTTCATCTTTAGAAGAACTTCAATATTTACAAAGCAATTTAACCTTTAAAAAATGGTGGGCGGTGGGGTCTTCTGCTCTCTTATTTTTGCCATGGGCGAGGATGGAATGGCGAAATAGCAAGATGTTTTTCCATAAATCGTCGAAATTTATTCGCTTTAAACTGCCCCGATATGCAAGGTATTTAGGGCTTGAAAAAGTGGAAGGCCTTACAATGACACAGGTTGAAAAACAAGTTGCTTTCAAAATGGGCATTTCTGCAGAAGAACTTTCAGGACTTTCAAAACTGAAAGATTTTGTAAAACGCGCCAAGTCAGCTGGAAAGCTTAAAAAATATGAAGCGCAAAATCTCTTTTATATCTATCGATTTTTTAAACATCCTGGTGTTGCCATCCAAATTACAAAAATGACGCTTACCAAAGTTGAACATACATTACGTATTTTAAATGTGACCCCCACCCGAGTGGGTGTCACATTGGCAGAAATTGAATCGAGCACCCAACGTCTTTTAAGAGAAAATGCCAGATTGCGCGGACAACCTGCACAATCCCAACAATTTATTCAAGAACTCTTGGAACAAAAAATTCAAATTGAAAATGCATTTCAATGGATTCAACAAAACGCACATCTTTTGCCGAAATAGATGACTCTCTGAAATTTTTACACGCCCCTGACTTCAAATTAAACGCAAAAACTTTTCGCATTTTTTCCTAACTTATTTAGATCATTCACTTTTTTTTAATGCAATGTTTGGCATTGTTTTTGCTTTAAAGCCCCGTAACTCCTAATTTATGGGGACCGATCTCTTCGAGATCCGTCCCCAATAGGAACGGATGATTTAGGATATTTAGAAATAAATGGATATTCCAAGAGAGTATCTTAATTAAGGAGAGTATATGAAAACAAAAAACATTTTTGGTCTTTTTTTAATCACCTTTTTAGCTTTGGGATTTTTACAATCCCCAAGCTTTGCAGACGATACTTCAAATGACAATAATGATGTTGTTACGCGAAGTGATGAAAATCAAAGCATGATCTTATATTTACGCAGTTTTTCACTGGCGGAAGGTAAATCTGCACGTGTTCGGGCTTATTACGAAGAAGA
>MGRI01000033.1:0-2410 GCA_001798105.1 Deltaproteobacteria bacterium RIFCSPHIGHO2_02_FULL_40_11 | reverse complement strand
ATTTACATGGGTAGAAGCAGATAACATTCGACGCTTGCCTGAAAATAACAATTGGCAACCCGATTATGTATCTCAAGGCTTAACCCTGTTTCGCTTTCGCCCTGATAAAGTCATTCGCACCAAAGATGGCAAACCCTTTATGGAATTGGGGCAAGATGATGTTTTAGACATTCGCTGGGCCATGCCAGTTTGGGAAGTTGGGAAAAACGCACCTGTACGGCTGATGTTTGGCCCCAAATTTTCAACAGGCCTGGTTCAACATGATATGTCTCCCCTACAAGGCTTAAGAGACGCTTATCCCAATAAAACACTAAAATATACAACTTCATTTGGAGGAAGCGTATCTGCAGGGGCAAACGTCCTATTGTTTTTAGGTCGGGATCCAAACACCGCTTGGCAACTGGGCGCATCTGCAGAAATTTCTGAGGAAAGATCTTTCCATTCAGGAACAGATAAACACCGCATTGCTGGAAATAAATATTCTGTCTTCTTGTATTCTCCAGAATATTATATGGCAACATCAGATACTTCCAAGCGTTATCCCATGCAATTTTATCTCCAATGGAAACAAGACAACATGGATATCGATACTTATACAGGAGAAGGTGCAACGGGCACGGAACTCGAATACCTTGAGCTTCCGGAATTTGACTATGAAAATCAATCTGTCGAATGGGGCATGATCCTTCGATATTGATTGATACAACGACACTGGGGACGATTGCAGACTTGCATTCGTCCCCATTTTAATTTAGAAAGACGAGCAATGAAATCAAAACTTAATCTCTTATTTTTAATTTCGATTGCCCTATTTGGCTTCACACAAACAGAAAGTTTTGCAGAAGATGTGAAAAATGAAACACAATCTGAAAATCCCTTAAAACGCGAAATCGATAAAAAAGACATGATTCTCTATTTAAGAAGTTTTGGTTTGGCAGAAGGCAGAGCCGTCCGCATTCGTCCCTATTTTGAAAACGAAACGGCCAATGGCTATGAAGAAGAAACCAGAAAAGCGCTTGCCCTTCGACTCGCGCCCTTTGGTCGATACGAAGCTTCAGATGAAACCTCTTATGAAGTCAGCGGAAAACTTTTTTTTGATATCAATAGTGCCCATGAAAACTCTTTTGATTTTATTGCTTTTGCCTATGAAGAAATTACTAAAAGAGACGCGGACTCTCCAGATCCACAATATCTAACGGGGGGGATTCGTTTCTTTCGATATAGACCCGACAAGCATATTTATAATGCCCAAGGCCAACCTTATTTACGTCTCACAGAACGCGACCTTGTTGAAGTCGATATTCCCATGCCCGTTTGGCAAGTGGGGACCGAAGGTGTTTCACCGGTTCGTGTTTTATTTGGACCCAGGCTTACGGCTTCTATTGTAAACCATAGCATGCATGCCAAAGCGGGGCTGAAAGACACTGCCTCGAACCAGACTTTAGACCATCTACATGCCCAGTATGGTGGCCGCCTAGAAAGTGGCGTAAATTTACTTTTTATTTTTGGAAAAGATCCAAATACTGCTTGGCAACTGGGGGGATCTTACACGGCTCAAAAAGAACGCTCTTGGGAAACGGGTACAGATAAACACAAAATTTTTGGAGATGGCTTTAGCCTCTTTTTGTATTCTCCAGAATATGAGCTTTTTCGCCCCAATGAACTGGAAAAGGGATACCCGACACAGTTTTTTATTAAATACACCGCCGAAGATCTCTCTATCGACACTTATACAGGAGAGGATGTTCTTGGAAATCCAAATCTTGAAAGCAAATTTGAAAAATACGATATTCAAGAATTCGACTATGAGCGCGAATCTCTTGAGTGGGGCATGCTGATTCGGTTTTAGAAATGAAAAAAATTATTTTTATTTTAGTCCTCATCATTTTGGCTGTATTTCTCTATCAACGTTTTCAATCCAAACCTGAAGTCAAAGCCCCTCAGGTGACAACATCATTAGGAGGCCCCATGATTGCACAGATAAAAACATCCAAAGGCGCACTTAAAATTAAACTTTTCCACAAAGAAGCGCCCAATACCGTGGCAAATTTTGTGGGGCTTGCAACAGGCACAAAAGAATTTGTAGATTCCAAAACAGGTAAAAAAACAAAGCGCCCTTTTTACAATGGCCTTACCTTTCACCGTGTGATTCCCCAATTTATGATTCAAACCGGCTGTCCGCTAGGCACCGGAACAGGAGACCCTGGATATCGGTTTCAAGATGAATTTCACCCAGACCTAAAACACGATAAGCCCGGCATTTTATCCATGGCCAATGCAGGCCCCAACACCAATGGCTCTCAATTTTTTATTACAGAAGCGCCAACGCCCTGGCTAGACAATAAACATTCTGTCTTTGGTGAAGTCGTTGAAGGCCTGGAGGTTATTCATGCCATTGCCGCTGTTCCAC
>MGRI01000032.1 GCA_001798105.1 Deltaproteobacteria bacterium RIFCSPHIGHO2_02_FULL_40_11 | reverse complement strand
ACCCCGCCTGCAAGGTTTTAACTTGCTTATCCAACGATCGCATAAAAATACCACCGAGATCAGATGTTCGAAAATCGAGCAGGCTGATCCACCAATTTAAAGCGCCTTTCAGAAAAGATTCGTGCACTTCTGAAATGGGTAAAGATGTATTTATTTCCGGGGTGTAATTTGTTTCTAAAACAGGCGGTTTTTTAAAATATACAAGCATCAACCTGGACCCGGAAGAAAAAAGGTGAGCATAGGTGTTGAGTACCATTCGATAAGCTTGTTTGGTTCGGATGTATAAAAAACCATCCGGATCTGCCGCCAAATTTTTGGGATCGTCTAAATTTGCCATGGGACCATGAACGCCTGAATAGCCGACCATAAATTGATGGTCTTGTTTGAATTCCATTTCAACTTGTCTGGCAATGTCTTTTGTTGCAAATCCTTTGGATAAGAGTTCGTGGTCTTGAAGCCCAAACCAAGCGAGATTTTTTAAAATTCCCATAGAGATATTTATAAATCTATCTTTACACGTGTGAAGAATCGTTTTTAGATCTGAACGATTTTTAAGAACATCGGCAGCAGCGCGGATTTCTTCATAAACGGGTATCACTGCTTGTGGATCTGCGTTTTCAAGTAAAACGTTTGCTTGATTGGGATTTAATGAAGCGACAACGGTTGCCAAAGCCTCCGTTGAGTGTTTCCATTCCTGAGATAATTCAGGATCATCTAAAATCCGTTGAATATTCTCAGGTTTTATTTTTCCTGAAAGGACCATCAGAAGTGTCGCTGGATCTACCCCCGATTCTTCACTGACGGTTAAAAGAGCAAGATTTTGTGCGAGTGTGTTTGCCCTTTTTTGATGTTCAGCCAAATCACTGAGGGCTGAACGTTTGTTTTGAGTTGTTCCACTTTTTAAAAATGGGAGCGTTGGGAAATTGATGCCCACGCGTCCGGCAGAAGGTTGATTCGGATTGATTGCAAACGGATTTATGCCTGCGCGAAGGGAAGCTAAAAAATGAGGTTGTCTTAAAATATGTTTTGTAAACCAGTGCCAAAATGGATACATGAGTTTTGCAAACGGACGCATGTTAAAGCTGATCATGCGTTGCCATGTGTTTAAAGGTTCCCAAACTTTTACGCGTTCATCCAGCCACCGTCCAACTTTTTGTGCTTTTTGGCCAGGAAGTTTTTTCATTAAGGACGCCAGTTTTTTTAGAACGGGAACGGATGCATCACTCACCATGTCGGCCAAAGGAATAATGGCCAAAAGTGCCACAGAGCTTACAAAAAGTGCGGGAAATAAATAGGCTGAATCTTGTAAAACGTTATTTTGGGGCAAAATGTTTGCATAAAAATAATTTACAGCATTTACGATGGGTGTAATTTCTAAGGCATAGCTTGCTTTGACAAACCCCATGCCAGCTGCAATGCTTCCCAAAACTTTAAGAGCTCTTCTGCTCGGCATATATTTTTGAAATTTATTTTGAACAGATTTTGGATTTAATTTTGCGGCCATCCATTTTGGATTCGAAAGATCCATCCAGCTTGAGCCCATATCTTGAGCTTCTAATTGTGCTTTGAGGAAAGCTGCATCTTCTTTGGCATTCCCAGTATCAATGACTGATTGCGCTTTTTGCTTTAGAGCCTGGAAGCTTTTTGACCAAGATTCTAATGTCATTTGATCGACCTGACGCGCCTGGAGTTCGGCATTGGCTTTACCACGCTCTACGAAGGCTTGGATTGCATCTTGATTAAAGGCGTTCAACGCATGACGTGTCAGGGGTGATAAGCTGCCTTGAACATTCTCAACATCTGCGTTCAATTCTTCTGCTTGAATTTCTCTTAAAATATTTTCTAAAGTTTCTTGGGGCACCTCTGAAGGATTGGCAATAAATCCCAACCAAGAAAGTACAATATTGCCTCTTGCAATTTGTTGATGGGTGACACTTCTTGAAAAGACACCGATTAAATTTCTGCCGGTATCTGTTTGTGTATAAGCCACCAAATCACCGGCAGAAAAAATAATTTCTTCTGTGCTGTCTACGATGTCTTTGGGCAAAACAACTTCAGCATGTCTGGGATGTGAAGGGTCCATTTCTTCAAAAGGTTCAAGCCCACGGGTTTGAAATGTAAGTTGAAGTTCGCCTTCTAAATTTAAAGGTTTGAGGGGCGTCCAAAGGTTTGCGTAAACGGGAATGGGTGCTTGAAAAAGGCCTTTCGTTTTTGCAAAAACCATGTCGATGGCATGAATCGATCCTTTTTGATCCATAATATATAAAAGTTCTTTATCCATGGTAGATGCAGCAGGGTTCATCTTTGGAATGACATGTCTTGCCACAACATCCCCTGCGTTGATGGCGTTGATGATGAGATCCGATCCTCCCGTAACGATTTCCAATGCGTCATATGCAATGAAGGGCAGTTCAATGTTTAATCGATCCAAGGGGTAAGTTTCTACAATTTCCCCTTTTTTAAGAATCTCAAATCGTTGGCCTGAAAGTCGAAAGACATCGCGTTTGTGTTGGGGAAGATCTTGGAATCGGCCTTCTTCCAGGGCCTGTACGCCAGCTTCAAACTTTTCAATTTGCGCTTGAACTTCGGGGTGATTTTTTGATTCCTCCAGTTCCGAAAGAATCGAAAGCGGCCAAGGGGCCTGCTTATAGGAATTTCCTAAAACAACTTCTTTAGAATCGTTTGGGGCTTCCTGGGCATATACAGAAGGAAGCGCTGCTCCAAATGAAAGCTGGAGCGCTAAAATCAAAATTAAAAAATGTTTAAAAATATGTTTCATCATTCTAATTGGTTTTCACATGTCCCAAGTCTTTTTTTAATCCAACCTTTTGCTCCTTGAAATTTTTCATGCAAAAAATCCCAAGATTTTTTAGAAGTTAAAAGCCACATGGCATGTGGAAATGCTAACCAGATTCCAGTCCACGTCAAAAGCGTTTGATTGGTTAATTTAGAGTCATCTAAACTTTCAACAATCAGTGATATTGCTAAATATGTTGAGACTCCAACTGCTAGCCATGCAGCGCTCCATGGAACAAATGCGTGTCGTTGGGTCGCAAAAGGTGGATTTTGAGTTGTATATTCAATCAAATTTTCAGCATCCAGAGTGTGTAAGCGATCCATTTCTGTTTTTGAAAGTTTTGAGTGTTCTTCATAGAGGGCTAAAACCTCTTTTGCTCCCTCAGCCTTAAGTTCATCATTTTGAAGTTCAATGCCTTGTTGGATTTTGATTAAGTGTGTTTGAAGCTCTGCGACTTTGTTTGCAACTCTTGGGACGTCTGTGTAATTTCCGGCTTGCGTGACATACCAAATCCATTGAATGTACAGGCAAGATCCCGTATATTCTAACCACCATCCGCGTAAGGCATATTCTGGAGATTGTCCTGCAAGCAGTAACCTTAAAATGACAGCAATCACAAAACTGGCTTGAATTGTTTTCAGAGTCTTTACAAAAGATTTTTGAAAAACGCCTCCCAAGTCTGATTTTCTAAAATCCAAAAGCCCCCTTGTCCATTGTGCGAGCCCTGTAAAAATGTTTTCAGATCTGTTGGCGAGTTGAGGGGGAAGGGGATCATAGGCGTTTTCAGTGATTTCAGGTTTTTTATAATAGACCAGCATTTGACGAGATCCCGAAAAAACGTAGTGGGCAACCATATTATAACCAATGTCATAGAGTTGTCCTGGGCCTGTTTGTAAAAAACCATTTGGGTTTGCGGCCAGGTTTTTTGGATCACCTAGATTTGCGCGAGCTCCAGCGAATGAAGGAAGAAGAACCATGGTAATGTGGTCTGCCTTAAATTCCATTCTCACCTGATTACCAATGTCTTGTGTGGCATAGCCTCTGCTTAAAAGTTCATATTCTTCTATGCCAAATGTTGAAAATTCCCTTAAGAGTCCTTGTGAGATTTCCACAGACTCTTGGCGCGCAGCTTGAATGGTTGTTGTAAGCGAAGGTTGTGTGCGTAACTGGTTAGCTATTTTTTGAGCTTCTTCATAGAGTTCAGAAAGCATGTGGGGAGAACCATTTTCTAAAAGTTCTTTGGCTTCGTCTGGCGTTAAAGAAGCCAAGGTTTTAGAAATAGCTTGTGTGATCATTTCCCATTCTTTTCTCTTTTCAGGATCGTTTAAAACGCGTTCGATTTCGCTCGGTGTGATCTTTCCAGACCAGATCATCAAAAGTGTTGCTGGATCAATGCCAGATTCTTCGCTTACGGTTAAAAGTGCCAGATTTCTACTGAGCGTATTTGCACGTTTTTTGCGTGCTGCTAAATCACTTAAAGCTGCTCTTTTTTCATGCAGTGTTTTCTGAGAGGCAAGGGGCGAATTCAGTCCAATCCGACCTGCAGTGGGATCCTTTGAAAATGGGTTTAGGCCAGCACGAAGGGCGGCTAAAAAGTTGGGTTGTCGAAGAATATGTTTTGTAAACCAGTGCCAAAATGGAAGCGTAATTTTTGCATATGGACGCATGCCAATCGTCACATTTCGTTGCCAAGTTGAAAGTGGGCCCCAGATTTTTACACGTGCATCTAACCAGGCGCTTACTTTTTGTGCGGTATAACCCGGTACGTTTTTAATAAGCTTTGAAAGCTGATGCATGGCGGGGACAAATGAATACCCAATAAAATCTACCAAAGGAATGGCTGACATTTGGTATGCGATACTGGCAAACAAAGGAAGACGATATCCGGCATCTTTGACAACGTCAGGAATATAATTTCCCCAAACCCAATTTACAGTATTCACAACGGGTGCAATTTCTGCATGGTAACTTCCGGCAATAAGTGCAGACCCTGCTGTGACCCCGGCTAATATTTTCAACGTTCTTGTCGAAGGAATAAATTTCGAAACCATGCTTACAGCTTTACTGGGTTTTTCAGTCAGAGCTTCTTTTACAAACTTAGGGTTTGAAAGATCTTGCCAGAAATTTTCAAGATTTTGGTTTTGAAGCGCTTCTTTGAGACTGTTGGCCAAATCTGGTGCGTGATCTTGTTGAATGATTTCTGTGGCACGCTCTCTTAAAGCATTAAAACTTTTTGCCCAGGTTTCAAGGGTCATTCGGTCAAGGGTTCGATTGGAAAGAGCATCATTTTTTTCCGAACGATCCACAAAAGCTTCAACCGTTTGTGGACCCAATGCACTGAGGGCTTTTCGGGTGAGTGGGGTGAGTGTGTTTTGAATTCGGCTTATGTCAGATTCTAATTCGTCTTTTTCAATTTGTCTTAAAATGTGCTCTAAAACTTTTTTTGAAACATCAGAAGGGTTCACAAGAAAAGAAAGCCATGAAAGTATCAAGCACCCGTGTAAAATTTGTGTATGCGTGACTTGTCTTGAAAAAACACCAATCAGTTTTCTGTCGGAACCCTCTTGGGTGTATGCAACCAAATCTCCGGCTGAAAAAATAATTTCATTTGTTTCTTTTGTAAATTCTCGGGGAAGCACTACCTCATGATGCCTTGGGTGTGTGGGGTCCATTTCTGGAAAAGGTTCAAGCCCGCGTGTTTGGAATGTAAGTTTAAGTTCCCCTGTATGTGTAATGGGTTGAATGGGGACCCAAAGGTTTTTAAAAAATGGAAGAGAAACGCGAAAGAGACCTTCTGTTTTTGCAAAGGCCATGTCTGTGGCATGAATTCGACCTTCCATATCCATTACAAAAAATAATTCTTTATCTGAAACGGTTGCGCGTGGATTTAAATTGGGGACAATATGTCTTGCCACCACTTCTGTTGCATTGATGGCTTCAAAAACCAGGGCATGACCTTGTGTGTAAGTGCGAAGTGTGTCGTAAGCAACATAGGGAAGTTCAACATTTACTTCATCTAATCGAAATGTTTGAACCACTTTCCCTCTTCGAACAATCTCTAAGCGTTGATCTGTGGTGTGAAAAAGGTCTCTAGAAGATTGGGGAAGGTCTTGCGTTCGACCCTCTTCAATCAAATTTAATTCTTGATCAAATTTTTTAAGTTTTTCTTGAACTTCAGATGTTTGCGCCATGCTTTCAATTTCTGAAAGAATTGAAAGTGGCCAGGGTTTTTGGGAATATGGGGACAGATCTCTTCGAGATCTGTCCCCAGTGTCTGGGACAAATTCTTGGGTCTCGTCTGCAGGAAGATTTTGGGCGTAAAGTCCAGGAATGATGGTGCCAAAGGATAATTGTAGCGTCAAAATAAAAATTAAAAATGATTTAAAAAGATGACATTTAACTGATTTCATTACGAATTTCGCTTCCTCCAGGCGGAAAATTGAATGCAGAATTTGTGCCAGATTCTTAACAGGAGAGGCAGGTCATTTAAAAAATAACCATAGTAATTTCAAATACTTAGATTGTTGTTTTTGTGTTGTGCAAAATATAGACAGCTCAATCTGTCGATATAGTATGCAAACTCTTAAAATTGTTTAGAAATTTGACATGTAGTCATACAATTCAATGAGGTCGGGCAGGGTTTTTTGGAGTTTTTTTAGATCTTTTTCCAGGATTTCTTTTTCCATTTCTGTAATTTTAATTTCGTTATAATCGGGAATGCCAAACACGTAATCGATGGTTAAAGCTGCAACGCTGCCCCATCCAAATAGTTTTCCAGAATAAAGTTTTCGTTTTAAAAAATGTAGTTTTGTGTAGGCGAGTTCCCCAACGAAAAAAAGACTGCTTGTGTAAAATGCTGTTTTTGTTTTTTGTTCCATGTCATCTGTTGGGCGGGGGGGGAGAATATAAAAAATTTCACCTGTGTCAGGGGATTGATATCGTTTTCCTTGGCTTAAACGATTCAACCAAAAACCTACTTTTTCAAAATGCGCTTCATATATTTCTTTTCGTCTTTTGTAATAATCATTTAGTCTTTCATCCATTTCATCTACATTTTTGAACCATTCTTCTGGCGAAGAAAAAAGATGAATGTCTTGGGCAAGATCTAAGTTTAAATTAAATTCAAAACAAAAATCTCTTTGAAATTCTTCGACATTAAAATTTCCGAGTTTTGATTTTTCGTAAGAGGCCATTAAAAACATAAAGGCATCTTGGTATTGGGTTCTATCTTCAATGTTTTGTTTGTTTAAATCAAAGCCTAGGGCTTTCATCCCTTGATGAATCGTTTCATCGATATAAACTGTTGTGAAAGTTCCAATCCAAAGCACAGCCCGTAAAGGTTTTCGAATCCAGCCTTTTTCAAAAAGTTTTAAGCGGCTATCGACAACCATTAAAAAAACCATACTTAAGAAAAATTCAGATAATGTCGTAACGCGTTCATTGTCCAATTCATCCAGTTCAATGTCTTTAATCACGCGGCCAATCATTTGAAGCTCCACCTGGTTGACAATACGTGCTAAAGGAATTTCTTCGATGGGGTATTGATTTCCCCCGCCTTCTAAAATTTCAACAAGGCGTGTTTCTTTTCCGGCTGGGACAATGAGTCCATTTTGATCCTCAATCACCCGAAAAGAAAACATGTAATTCTGTAAGTCTTCAACGCCAATGAAATCGTCTACCCGAAGCGTGACGGGTGCCGTATTTAGTTTTTCATCGTAATTTGTTGCTGCGTGAAGTTCGGGTGTTTTGGGGAGGTGAATATCAAGTTTTTCCCTGGCCCATTGTAGGGATTTTAAATGGGTTACAACATGAAGGGCAATGACAAGGTCTGGATCTTCTTTCATAAAAAGTGTCATGGGAATAGCGACGGTGTGTGGCCCAGCCAGATGAGATTCGGGCGTTTTTGAAATTAAAATATCAAATTCAAAAATACCGCAATCTTGAATGCGTGTTTTAGCCTTTTGAAGGGTATCTTCAGCTTGGGTTTCCCATTTTGGGCTTCTTAAAAAAGTAAACCAAAGCGCACGGGTATAGTTGATCGAGTCGTTTGCAAAAGAAAGTGATGAGACCAAAAAGGAAATGCAAAGAAGTATTGTTTTGATGGGCATTTTAAGGGTTGATTAACGCTAAATGTCTGAATTGGCAAGGGGGGTAGAAATACCCCCTAAAAGGGTGTACAAAGGCTGCGTTCTATGTGTTACAGACCTAAAGTTTTATGTTTTTTTACCCTGTGTGTTTTGTTCTGTTTCAATAGCTTCGCCAACCCCGCACGGTTGGGACCTTTGGTGGAAGAAAATGTATTTCGGTTTTTAAGACTTTCAACCCAAGGCGAAGTTTCTGAAATGGCCATGCGTGAAGCTTCCCAAAAAGTTTCACAGTATTTATCCCCTCGGTTGTCACAAATTCCAAGAGCACAAATGATTTCAGAAATTGAAAATGCACTTTCGCCCAAAAGTTTAAGTGCCATTTTAAGGCAAGCAGATGATTTTTCAGAGCGCGAAATTTTAGCGCGCGTTTTACACGAGACTGAAGCTCCTTTTCATTTGGCAAGGCGTTCCCTTGCGCGTGAATTTTTAAATCAATGGCAGCAGGTTGAGGGGACATCTCGATTTTTCCTTTCCAAACTTTGGGATCAAATTGGTCGGGTGCGAACGCTGGGTTCAAAACGTTTAAATTCAAACCAGGTTTTAGATTTTCTTTTAGAAAAGGGAGAAAATCCGTATACATGGGTGGAAGCTGTAAAAAATAAACTGGCTGCGGGGCAAAAAATCATGCCCGAAGAATTGGCCGCACTTTCTTCTGTTTTAGATCCTGTGAAT
>MGRI01000031.1:8730-16931 GCA_001798105.1 Deltaproteobacteria bacterium RIFCSPHIGHO2_02_FULL_40_11 | reverse complement strand
ACCAAATGATTCGCGGAACCTTTCAAGACCAAGGCCATGACGTTTCCTGGGATCTTTCTTTTCATAAGATCCATGGGTGGGATTCGATGGGATGGGGGCTTGGGTTTCCCAATCTCTTTAATATTTATTGGCACACGGCCCAAATGGATACAAAAGTAAATGGCTCCATTACACTCGATGGCAAGCGCTACATCATTGAAAATGCCGACGGCTACCAAGACCGAAATTGGGGACATCGCTTTCCGGAATGGTGGTTTTGGATTGTTTCAAACGCATTCGATCAAAACCCTGAGAGTTCTTTTGCGGCAGGCGGCGGGCATGCCCAATTTAAAAAAGATGTCGCCCCCCTTCCCACGGCACTTTTATTTGCGCTTCGGCATGAAGATCAATTGTATGAATTTCGCTCTTCAGATTTTGGAAATTTTTTTGATTGGGATTTTAAATTGGGGAGTTGGAATGTTACAGCTTCCGATGGGTTTAAAAAATTAGAGGTCACAGCTTGGGTCGATCCAAAAGACATGATGGATCTTCAATTTCATACACCTGATGGAAAAATATTTCATGATTACGAGACCTTATGTGGGAATCTTCATGTAAAACTTTTTGAAAGAAAAGCCCTCCTCTTTCCCTGGGAAAAAGTGGTTGATCTCACAAGTATCCAAAAAGCGGGATTGGAACTGGGCATGGATCACATCTATGATAACGACCATTTCTACGGAAAAACCCCCTAAAATCACGCCATGAATGCTGTCTTTGTCGCGCTTTTTGCTTTTTTGGTTTACGTTTTAGGTTATCATTTTTATGCAGGGTTTCTGTCTCGAAAACTATTTACTTTAAAACAAGACGAACCTGTTCCTGCCCATCAATTCAAAGATGGTATTGATTATGTTCCCACACAAAAACACATTCTTTTTGGCCATCATTTTACATCGATTGCAGGCGCAGGCCCCATTGTCGGCCCCGCAGTTGCTGTCATTTGGGGATGGTTACCTGCTGTTTTGTGGGTGATTTTTGGAACGCTTTTTATTGGCGCAGTACATGATTTTGGCTGTCTTGTTTTATCGATTCGCCACCAGGGGAAATCCATGGGAGAACTCACAGAATCTGTCATTGGCCCCAGAGCCAGAAACTTATTTTTAATTCTTATTTTCTTTTTGGTTTGGCTTGTGATTGCCGTATTTGCCTATGTCATTGCAAGTTTATTTGTAAGCTATCCGCAAAGCGTCATTCCCATTAATTTTGAAATTATTGTGGCCATTTTGATTGGCCTTTTTATTTATCATGGTAAAGGTAAATTGCTTTGGCCTTCTATTTTAGCTGTGTGTTCACTGTATGCTATGGTTTTTGTTGGCATCAAGTACCCGGTTCACATTCCTGTTCTGTGGCAAAATGAAACACAAACCTGGATTTTATTTTTACTGTTTTATAGTTTTTTAGCCTCGACACTTCCTGTTTGGCTTTTACTTCAACCCAGAGATTATATTAATTCCCATCAATTGTTTGTAGCACTCGGAGGACTTTACCTGGGGCTTTTTATCTATCACCCTGAAATCGTAGCCCCAGCCACAAATTTTCATGCCAATGGCGCACCCCCTTGGTTTCCCTTTTTATTTATCACCATTGCCTGTGGCGCTATTTCTGGATTTCACGGACTGGTCAGCTCTGGCACATCTTCCAAACAATTAAATTCGGCTTTAGATGCAAAGTTTATTGGCTATGGCGGCATGGTCGGAGAATCGCTCTTGGGATTGATGGCTGTGCTTGCAACAACAGCCGGGTTTGCAAGCATTACCCAGTGGCATCATCATTATGCCAGCTGGGAATCCGCGGGGTCCTTGGCAAATGAAGTTGGCGCTTTTGTCTCGGGATGTTCTACTTTTTTATGGCATGGGTTAGGACTGGAAACCTCACTTGGAAATATTGTCATCGTCGTTGTCGTTATTAGTTTTGCAGCGACCACACTCGACACAGCCACGCGCATTCAACGGTATATTCTAGAAGAAGTCTTCTCCAATTATGGTTGGAAATTTAAAAACCGATATGTAACCGGCGCATTGGCTGCTTTTACGCCTTTAATTTTAATTACGGGCGGACATCATTGGAAACAGCTTTGGCCCATTTTTGGCGCTTCAAACCAATTGCTCGGAGCGCTTTCCCTTTTGGTCATCAGCATTTTTCTTTTGAAAAAAGGAAAAAATGCGCTCTATACGTTGATTCCATGTATTTTTATTTCTTTCATTACCCTTTGGTCGATGCTCGCCAACGCTATTATTTTCTATCAAAAACAAAATTGGCTTTTAACGGGGACATCTACGCTCCTTTTAGCTTTAGCCGTTTGGATTGTTTTTGAGGGCATTTTTGCGCTTCGAAATTTCCGAATCATTGTGAAGGGTTCGAAAAAACCGTTGATATTTAAGAAATAAAATACTATTCTATTTATCGAACCATAACAGTATGGTTCGGTAAATTTAAGCTTATATATTAAAAATATGGTTCGGAAAGTTCGAAATAACAAAAATTTAGCCTTAGACCTGGAAATCAAGGAAATAAAGAAAAGGTTCGGAAACCTTATCAATGTTACCAATGCAGAGTGGTATTCGTTGTTTAAAGATGAAATTCGTAATTCCATTGCGATTGAAGGCGTGTTTGCCAATCGCCAAGAACTGATAGATGTTCTCGAGCATAACAAACGTACAGATAAGCAGAAAGCAGCCTCTATTTTGGGTTATTTTGAGGCAGCAAGTAGCATGTATGAATATGCAAATAATCAGTTTCAAGAGAATGAGTTTGAATTGCGCATGGCCGATATTAAGCAAATACATACTTTGCTCATGCGTTATGAAAAAGATTTAGGAACATATGTAGGTGAGGTTGGCGATTTTAGAAAAAGCAATGTTCAGGTAGCCCATGCAACTTTTAAACCCGTTGACGTATTTTATATACGTCCGGCGATGCAGCTTTTTATTCAATGGTTTAATGCTTCTTTAAAAAAGCATGTTTATCCTGAAATATTTCTTTCAGCTGTAGCTCATGTGTGGTTTGAAACGATCCATCCCTTTCGTGATGGTAATGGTCGTGTTGGGCGCATTCTTTTGTCTTATACTTTAATTGGCCAGGGATTGTTCAACATTGCAATCAAGGGAATCGCGAAACAAGAACGCGATCAATATTATGATTGTCTTGAAAAAGCCGATACTTGTTTTGAAGAAATTCATCAGCAGATTGAAAAAGGGGAGAAACCAAAGACTTTGGATGTTCATAAATTAATTCGAAAAAATGATTTCGAACCATTTGTTGAAATGATTACAAAATTACTTCAAACAACAGTGCGTCGTTTAAAGGATAGCCGCTTAACGAATATTGATCCATCTGCGGTACTTCCTTTACGAGATCTTGGGCGTTTATATAACTATTCGCAAGATTATCTTCGCAATTTGATCAATCGAGGACATCTTAATGCCCACAAGAAGGGCAAACTTTGGTATGTGCGTGCTTCAGACCTGATTCACTATATAAACAAAATTGAGGGCCAAAAAGAAAAATAGGGCATAAATTAATTTTATTTTTCAAGATAACGTGCCAAAGCTTTCATTTCTTCAGCTGTTTCTTCATACGCCCCATACCTCCGCTTATAATGATAGAGATATTTTGTAAGTTCGGGGTACACTGCGGGAATATGAAAATAGGAAAGCATTTCACCCATCGCGCGCCATTTGCTCCAGTTTTCAAATTCCATACGATAAATAGCAACCATTACCCCCGTTCGATCCGCACCGCCATGACAATGCACCCAAAGGGGATAAGTCTTTGGATCTTTTAAAAGTGTAAGATACGCCTCAAGTTGTTCTTCTGTAGGAGGGGTACTGGCATTCATTTTCATATGAATTAACCTTGCGCCAAATTTTCGGGCCAGGTCTTTTTCATAGGACCGGGTTGACCCTTTTAAATTTAAAACAGTTCTCACCTTGGCTTTCTTTAAAATATATTTTAAATCGTCTGAGTCGGGCTGACCCGACCGATAAAAGGCCCCCTTTAGGACAACCCCAAAATTTAAAAGGGGATTACACGAAGTTAAAAGGAAGAAACTTGTAAACAAAAAGACTGCTTGAAAAGACTTCTTTAAGCCTATTTGCATGTCTTTACCTTATCGGTAGCTTATTCTATAAAATTTAAGATCAAAGTAGGATTGGGTTAAGATTTTGTAAAAATAAACTGTAATAGATTCCGATACAACGCAACCCCCTTGTAAAGTTCGCCTTTTGAGATACGTTCTTTCGGGTGATGCGCTTCTAAAATGGAGCCGGGGCCCAAAAGATAGCAGTTTTTTGCCCGGTGCATCAGATAAGGAATATCGGTATTAAAAGAAACAATATCCGTTTGAAATCCTGGAAGGGTTGAAAGTGTAATAGGATCGTTCATCGCCTGAAGTTTTACTTTCACTTTTTTGCCGCAGGCTTTTTGAATCTGAGAAAGTGCTTTTTTACTTTTGTAAACAGTCCGTACCAAAATTTGAGCCGAAGCTTCTGGGGCAAAGACATTGGCTGCGACACCGCCAGAAATAACGCCAATATTTAAGCTTGCTGCCCCCAGTTTTGGGTGATGCCCAAAATTAAGTTTTTGAATTTTTGAAAGCGCTGTTAAAAGAGCATGAATCGCAGAATGCCCTAGGTTTGGATAGGCACTATGCGCAGCTTTTCCAAAAGCTTGAAGTGTTACTTTAACAATGCCTTTCGTACCTTGGGCCAATTTATTTTGGGTGGGTTCTCCAATAATCATGGCATCCACTTTTGGAATTTTTTTAGAAGCATCGATCGCCCCACAATGATCCACTTCTTCTCCCACCACATATAAAAACCCAACCCCAGCGCTACCAAGCCCTGCCACAAGCTGTGCAGCAATCACGCCTTTGGTATCGCATGCCCCTCTGCCATACAGATGGGTTTTGGTTTCTTTCAAAGGCACATAAGGCGGTACGGTATCGATATGCGAACAAAATAAAACCTTGGGCGATCCTTTTGTGGCAAAAAGATTTAAACGATTTTTTGAAGTTGGAATGGCTTTAACGTAATAACCCTGCTTTTGAAAAAGCGCTTTTAGAGATTGAAACATCGGCATTTCATGCCCACTCAAAGAAGGAATCTGAATGAGTTTTTTGGAAAGTTCTACGACGTCCATTTTTGTGAAAGTTTCCATGCCCATATCAATGTCAAAATAGAAAATCCAAGCGTTACTCCCAAAGAAATCTCAAATGACGGTAAAGCACTCAGCATTGGGTTTTGAGCTTCATACAACATGTGGCGCAATAAACTTAAAGCATAGGTCAGGGGGTTTAATTTTAAAATCCACTCCAAAACAAGCGGCAGGCCTTGGGATGGAAAAAAGGCGCCCGATAAAAACCACATGGGAAGTAAAATAAGCATCATGATGGCATGAAACCCTTGCACCGAATCCATTCGCCATGCCAAGGCAAACCCAAAAGCTGCTAAGCCGATGGCTGTTAAAAATAAAACCAAAATGATAAAGATCACAGACGGAAGCGTGAGTGAAAGATGTAAAAAAGGTATAAAGCATAAAAAGACCATGGCTTGTAAAAGGGCTAGTGTGGCCCCACCCAAAACCTTTCCAAACACCAATTGCCACCGGGCCGCGGGCGACGCCCAAGCCGCCTGCAGAAAGCCTTCGGTCCGATCTTCAATAATAGAAAACGAAGAAAAGATGGCTGTAAAAAGCACAATCATCATGAGAATGCCTGGATAAAAATATTCTAAGTAAGATGCCCCATTTGAAAAGCTTTGTGGGCGAAACGACGCACTAAAGCTTGAACCGAAGACCAACCAAAATAAAATGGGCTGGCCCACAGCGCCAAAAACTCTGTTTTTTTGTCTTAAAAAGCGAACAATTTCTCTTTGCCAAAGCGTATAAACGGGAAGGAGTGTCATGTACGTTCTCCGCGTAACCCATGCCCGGTTCGCTTCATAAAAACATCTTCTAACGTAGGTTTTGAAAGTTTTGCTGTTTCAATCAGGGTTGGAAACGCTTTCACCAATTGGGGCAGCACATCTTCGCCGTGCGCAATTTCAAGCCGCAGTTCCCCGCCTAAAATTTCGCAAGGATATTTAAATGTTTGTTCAACGTTTTGCTTTAAGAGATTTAAATTGGTCGATGTAAAGTGCACCACATCGCCCCCAATTTCTTGTTTCAATGTGTAAGGTGTGTCATAGGCAATGAGATGCCCCTCATCTAAAATGGCGACGTCATCACTCTGATCGGCTTCATCCATTAAATGTGTGGTCACCAAGCACGTTACCTGTTTTTCGCGTTGCAGTTTTTTCATAAACCGCCAAATATCTTGTCTCACCCCGGGGTCTAACCCCGCCCCAGGTTCATCAAACAAAAGCACCTTGGGATCATGTAAAAGGGCTTTTGCAATTTCAACCCGCCGCTTCAGCCCCCCCGATAACGTTTCAACAACAGAAGACTGTCTTTGAGCCACGCCAAACTCTTCAAGTAAAACTTTAACTTTTTGAGAAAGAGCCGTTCCACTCAACCCATACAAGTGCCCCTGGTGAATCATGTTTTCAAAAACCGTAAGTTTTTTATCTAGGCTTGGAGACTGAAACACAACGCCAATTGATCTTCGAATGGTGTGCGGATCCTTTAAAAGCGCAGTCTGGAAAAAATGAATTTCTCCAGAAGTGGGTTTCAGTAACGTTGCTAAAATTTTAAAAAGCGTTGATTTCCCACTGCCATTGGGACCTAAAAAAGAAGTAATTTTGCCAGCTTCTATTTTTAAATTGATATTTTGAAGGGCTTTGATTTTGCCGTATTGATGACTTAAATTTCTGATCTCAATCATATTTTTATTGAACCTTGAATGGCCTACACTATATAAGATACCCACATGCATCAACCAAATTATATAACTGCTTCAATGATAGACAAACAGATTTTAACTGAAAATCTCGCCATTTTAAAGCTGAAACCTGAAACAAAATTTAAGTTTGAACCTGGACAATACGCTACACTTGAAATGGAAGGTACGTTGCGTCCTTATTCCATTTGTTCTTCTCCCCAGGAAGACACGATTGAACTTTTTTTAGAAATGGTTCCAGATTCACTTCGAAAACCCATTTCTTTAACGCCAAAGCTTTTTCATTTACATAAGGGAGACCCCGTCCATCTGCTTTCAAAAGCCAAGGGGAAATTTACATTGGATGAAACGGCACACACGCATGTAATGGTCTGCACGGTCACAGGGATTGCACCTTTTATGAGTATGATTCGCGCGTATCTGAATGGCTATTATGAAAATATACATTTAAAAGAACCCATCTATTTATTTCAAGGGGCAAGCCACCTCGATGAATTTGGGTACTTAGAAGAACTGAAATCTTATGAGAAAATAGGGAAACTTGTTTATGTGCCCACCGTAAGCCGCCCCCAAGAAGAACACAACCATCCTTGGCAGGGACAAACCGGCAGAGTGAATGTTCTTTTAGAGGATTTTTTTAAACGCTATAAGATCACCCCAAAAGATACGCTCATTTATTTATGCGGCCATCGCGGGATGATTGAAGCTTTAGGAAATAAACGCGAAACACCGCAAAAGCCCTTGGGAAAACTGATTCAAAAGGGCTACAGCATTCAAACCGAAGCCTATTTTTAGTGCATCCGGGTCAGATCCCTTAGCATAATAATTAGGCACTTAAACTTTTCGAGTATCTGCCACTGGGAAACATTGCAGATTGAAACGACAAACGATTTGAGCTTCAGGATCATTATTATATTTTTCTTGGAGGTCTTGAATTATTCTTGAAAGGTCTTTTTTAACTTCTAAAACATGCTTAGGATTGATGGCAATTGTGAGCCCCTGGAATGCTCGTTCTGAAAAATTTTCTTCCAGGGCTTGAGCCGCCATAAGTGACATCTTTTTATGGTTGGCTTGAAGATAAATATCCTCAATGCCATTGGAAGAAGTGATTTTAAAAGGAGCTTGAACAATCTTATTATTTTCTTTTTTTAAAAGTCCTTGAGATAAGAGAGCTTCTATCGCTGTTTGAGCTTGTTTTAACGTAATTTTTTCTTTGAGTGCTTTAACGATGTTTTTGGGAGTCACTACAAAATCTTTACAAGAAGACAGCTCCCAAATTACAGAAGTGTACCAATATCGATGAATGGAATTATTCTTATATTCATTCCTG
>MGRI01000031.1:0-8636 GCA_001798105.1 Deltaproteobacteria bacterium RIFCSPHIGHO2_02_FULL_40_11 | reverse complement strand
ATTATTCTTCTTATGATGAACGAGATCTCTTAAATAAGAAGGATAGTCTGTATAATTATAAACTTGGATATCTATCATTGGTTTTCTTTAAAAAAATAAATGCTGAATCTAAAATGATTTTGACCTATTCCACGGTTCATTTTTACTGAATCATCATCAAACGTTGAGGAATTGTCTCTTTCATCTAAAGCAGTGCTCCATTTGTCAGAAAGATCAAATTCTTTACTCCAAACACCAAATGGCATTCGATAGCTATATCCATGAACCCATTGATCGGTTCCAAAAATAGAAGTTAGCCAATCAAAGAGTGGTGGACGTTTGAGGAAAATATTTTCTAGATACTGATCTGCTGGATCTTTTCCTAAAGAAAATAAATTGCTGGGATAAAAATGACTCATTATTCCATCATAAGCTTGTGCTCGAGTAAGAAAATTATGTTCGACTCTAGATAAAAGAGGAAGCGCCAATATTTTCCCATCTTGAGTTTTTCCTTCGCAGTGAAATTCGCCTTTTCGAACAAATTCGCACGCCAATGTTTGAAATTTAGCTTTTAAACTCTCTGAAACCCTAAAGGAAAATTGTTTATAGGGCTCGGCTGGAATAAGAGAAATATGAGCCTTTTTTTGATTAAAAAATATGTATTCGGAAAGTTCTAAAAGATTTTCTTCGATTATAAAGCGGGGTTTAAAAAAATACTCCTGGCTCCTCACATTCGCCGAAAAATGGATCCCAATATCTTTTAATTCAGATACGGCTGGTTTGAAAGAAGCAATGTCATTAAACCAAAAATTACTCTTAAACTTTTCCCAAAAATAGAGACCTCCATCTCTATATGAAAAAGATTCCGATTCTATTCCCTTAACAAAAAGACTATTTTGGTGGGTGGGGTATTTTTTAACGATGGTCCTCTCGTTACCCCAGAATTGTTCCCAAGGAGTAGCATAGCGACGTTCTTCAATTTCAAAAGGCCCAACATCGATATAGAGCGTCATTGGGTTTTGCTCTGTTACATATTCCAAGATTTCTTCATAAAGCTGTTTTGACTTATCTGGGTTAGAAAAAGCTTGTTTAACAAGAATGGTATCCATATTGTGATTGGGGCCATCATAATAATCTGGATTCTCATGAGCCGTCATATTTAATGGGTAATCGTGTTTAACTCCATAACAATATTTCCAATATGCTTTGATAAAGATGTTTTTATTGTAAAAATCCTGGGTAAGATACGTAGGTGTGCGTTTTTGTGGAATTTGAAATGGCGTTAAATAAACTGTTTCAAAATCTTCACAAGGAGCATTCAACTTCATGAGTTTCGCAAATTCGACAAAATCACTATATCCCCACGCATGATGCATCGTAGGGAGAAGGTTGTTTTGAAACTGATCTAATAAAGCCTGAAATTTTTCCGGAGATGCTTCAGGAGAAGTATAAAAAATAGCCATTAAAAGTGTATCTAATCTTTGTGTTGAAAGTTCATGGGTTCCAGTATTCACAAGATGTAAAAGTTCATGAAAAATAACTTTAACTTGGCTGTCTTCAGCAGGGTTTAGTGTGGCTGACTCCAAAGGAAGCGTATGAAAATCCTCCCAAAGATAGAGGGCTGCCCATGCCCATAAACTTGCTTCAAAGCCAGCCGGATGAGAAGACTTTTGCGGGATTGAATACGTTTTAAAGCGCCCATCAAGAAACAAATTTAAAACATTTTTTAATCTTATAGAAAAACCAGGAAGATAATGAACCAATTTTTCAAGCTTCGGAATTAAAACTTCACGTGGAACTGGAAAGGCAATAAGCTCTTGTTTCTCTATGCGGTCACCTGCTCCTGGATATCCATCTCCTGCAATTGAACCTCCTCCAGCAAAAACGATTGTGTGTGAGTATAGCGTCACAACTGTAATCATAGATATCAAAAATATTTTTTTCATACCATTACCTCCCTTAGGAAATGAGTTCGTTCATGGGGACTACCTGTATAGGGTATAAATTAAAAAAGCAACAGTATGAGATAAAAAAATCAAGACTACAGTCTAGGGAAAGAGTATAATTTTCTGATCCACAAGAATTTGGCACACTTATTGCTTATTATAAGTACTCGTATGCCAAGAAAAACAAGAATCATTCTTACAGACTATCCACATCATGTCGTACAACGCGGCAATAATAAATCGAAGCTCTTTAGAGAAATAAAGGATTCCGAAACTTACTTACGTTTTCTAAAGGAATACGCACAGGAAGAATCCATAGACATTGTTTCTTACTGTCTCATGCCGAATCATATTCATCTTCTAGCAATTCCAAGAGTAGATGGATCGCTACAAAAAATGATGCATCGGCTAAATATATCTTTTGCACAATATATAAATAAAAAATATGGCAGATCAGGCGCTTTGTATGAAGGACGATATTTTTGCGCATTGGTAAACAATGAGCGATACTTATGGGCTGTTTGCCGATACATTGAACTAAACCCTGTGCGGGCGGGCATGGTCGGAAATCCGACCCACTATGTTTGGTCAAGCGCACGATTTCATATGAATAAAATTAACTTTGACCCTGTTGTTGAAAAGCCTGTCTGGGAATATTACACTGATAAAACTTCATATCAAACTTTTTTAAGCTCATCAGATCGGACCTCTAATGACGATGACTTAATGATTACACTCTCCACTTTCAGAAATGAATCCATCGGAAATCATGCTCTATAAAATAAAGTACCTGCTGAATATTTATGCTAAGGGATCTGACCCGGATGCACCTATTTTGGGCAAGAAGCGGTTAGGATTTTGGGCGTACCCGAAGTGACGACCACATCGTCTTCAATGCGAATTCCCCCAAAGTTTAAAAACCGATCGACCTTGGGCCAGTGGACAAAGTCTTTAAATTTCTTTCTGTTTTTGGGGTCTTTTAAAAGAACATCAATAAAATAAATGCCGGGCTCCACGGTCCACACAGAATTGACTTCTAATTTCACATTGGCTCTGAGTTGTCCCTTTTTCTTTTTTACGCCTGTCTGTGGCTCCACCGGACTCACATCATGCACATCGAGGCCCAAGGGGTGCCCGAGACCATGCGGGAAAAATAATTTTTCAACCCCCGCTTCAAACATGTCTGAAACATTTCCTTTCAAAAGCCCCATGTCTTTTAATCCCTCTAACATCACTTGACTTGAAAGGTCATGAAGTTCACGAAAGCGTCGGCCGGGCCTTATATTTTGGATGGCCTTTTTTTGGGCGTTGAGCACAATCTCATAAATTTCTTTTTGGGGGGAGGTCAACTTCCCACTTACTGCAAACGTTCGCGTAATATCTGCTGCATAGCCTTCTACTTCACACCCCGCATCAATTAAAAGTAAATCCCCTGCCTTTAATTTTGCATTATTTTGAAAGTAATGTAGCACGGCTGAATTTTTGCCACTTGCCACAATGCTGCCATAGGCTGTTTGGCTCGCCCCATTTAAACGAAACACATGCTCGATATAAGACTGAATTTCGTATTCAAACTTTCCGGGCTTTGCTTTATCCATCGCTGCCCGATGCCCGAGCGCTGAAATCTTTGCAGATGTTTGAAGCAGGTTTATTTCTGCTTCAGACTTAATATACCGAAGCTCGGCCATACAATTTGAAAGTGTCTTTTGATTCTTTGCATGGACATAGGGCGCTGTTTTTTTCCAAAGTTTTGATTGCTTGGATCCTAAAACATAAACATTCTGTTTACCGGGATGAAACTTTGAAAGCACCGTTTCAAACTGATCTAAAAAACCTACTTTGGATGCTCCATATTCTTTTTGAATTTCCGTTGGAGAGGGAATCTTCCCCAACCACACCACATGCTTGGCGTCTATTTTGGGCATAAATATAAAAAACTGGTTTGTTTCTAATAAAAGAATAAATGCAAAATCCGGCATCTGAATGCCACTCAAGTATAAAAAATTAGATTCTTGCCGAAAAGGATAATGCACGTCACTGTTTCGAATGACATCCACCTGCCCCAACCCAACGACAATTCCTTTCGGCAATTTTTTACACAGATTTTTTCTGTTGTTTGCATGCATGTGCTTCAATACGGTCATCTTCTTAAGATAACAATAAATTTAAGATTGCTCCAATAAAAAGTTCTGGGTATACATAAAACTTATGTCGTGCCTCAAGACATCTGAAAATAACCACACGGTTCCCATCATGTATGAAGTCATCCCGCCAAAAGCGGACGCAAAAGAAGAAAAGATTCATGCGCAAGTGGAAAAGCTTCTCAGAGGCTTAGAGGGAAAAGCGATTTCAGCCATCAATATCCCAGAAATCCTAGATGGCCCTGCGGGCGGCAGCCCTGCGATCAATAGTCCTCAAAAGCTCGAACCCAGAAAATATGCCGCGTTCATTCAAGCGCTTACCACGACACCCTATGAAATGGTCATTAACCACGTGGTTGTGCACCAGCCACTTGAAGTTCAAAAAACCTGGCTTCAGGAATCCCACGATCTTTACACTATTCGTAATTTCATTTTTGTGGGCGGGGCCGCACAAGACCAAAAATACCCTGGCCCTTCTGTCAATGATTTTTCAAAACTTGTTTCCCAAACCCATACCGTTGGCGGCATTCTCATTCCCCACAGAAAAGAAAAAGACACGGGGCTTCATGAATCGGACCGCGTTATTTTAAAACAAAAAAATGGCGTTTCCTTTTTTACATCCCAAGTTTTATGTGAAACGGAAGAAACCAAAGCCTTTTTAAAAAGTTATGCAACAAAGCGAAACCAGTTGGGCTTACCACCCGCTCGATTCTTTTTAAGCTTCTCCCCCATTGCCTCCGAAAACGATCTTGAATTTTTAAGACGGCTTGGCGTTTTAATTCCGCAGGAAGTTTCAACGCTTCTTTTAAGAAACCCAAACCAAATGCGCTTACGCTCCATTGAAATGGCGATTTCTTTTTTTAAAGACATTTATACCTTTATTCAAGACAACGACTTAAAGATTCCACTCGGCGTGAATATTGAATACATTATGCGACATAATATAGAAGCTTCTTATGACATGGTTTCTTGTTTTGAAAAGGAAATTCAAAACTTATAGAGCAGGTTGAATGAGAATTCGGCCTAACCCACCGTCACCTGCAAGATTGCCACCTTTTCCACCTTGGATAGAAACGTCAGCACTTTCAGAAACCGTGACACTGCCATTTTCAGATTCGAGCCAAATAGCGCCGCCACTTCCGCCACCACCGCCACTGGCTTGGATACTGGTATCAATTGAATCATCTGAATTTTTCCCAAAACTCCCTTGGCCGCCGTTTCCGCCTTGGGCTAAAACACTCCCTAAAATTGTAAGATTGCCTTTGGCTTTTAAATGAATGGCGCCACCGCCACCACCGCCACCGCCACCTTTGGATTTTTTATTATAATTTTCGCCACCCGCGCCCCCAGAACCGCCCACCCAAGGATCTAACTCAGGCGTGCCATAGGTTTCGCCGCCCCCTTTACCATTGCCATCTCCGCCTTTGGTGGCATACCCACCGCCACCGCCGCCAACAGGTTTGTCATTTAACTTTTTATTTTTACCGGCGCCCAACCCCTTGCCATCTTTTCCATTGCCTTTGCCGCCAGCACCCCCTTCTGAACTTCCTGCGCCTCCAAGGCCACCAACGCCAGGATCCGTATCCCCATCTTTCCCTGCCGTACCATTTGCAGAAACTTTTCCTTCGATATAAATTTTTCCTTTGGATCGCAGCGCTAAGGGATCATCCCCTTTGGCTTGAATATGCCCTGAACCAAAAACGCCAATAAAGTCATACTCCAAAGATTCGCCTTCCATTTCTTTTTCGTCTGTCACCACCAAAGACGGCCCCAATGTAAAAGGAAGCATCAGCGTTCTCCCACTTTGTAAACTTATTTTTAAAACAGTGTTTCCCCCACTTGTAATCTTGTCTGAAAAATCATTCACAAACAAAATATAAGATTTTAAGTGTGGCGTGCTTAAAGCAATACTTCCATCTTGGGCATTTAAAAGCGTAGCATCTTCGTCTTCCGAAATTCCCAGTAAAAATACAGTATTTTGAGGCGTTGTATCCCAAAGCGCGTTATTGAATTCATCGGTTAAAGAAAGTCCGGACAACGTTTCTTGAAACGCACCCCCATGGTTAAAGGTGAGCTTCCACATGGCATCTGGGCCATCGCCACTTTGCACACTTTCAGATTTTGAAACCTTGTCTTTTAAAAACCCTTCGTACGTAAGCGTTGCCGTCGTTTCAAAAACAGTTAACTGTGTTTCAAGGGTATGCGTTTTTCCAGCCAAGCTTGCTTTTACAGAAAGGGTAACGGTCTGTGGATTTTCGGGGGAGACATATTGCACAGATGTTTCGTTTAAAACAGTCAGCCGACCCACTTCATCACTGCCCCCCTCAATGCCATTTATAAACCATTTGAGTTCGGCCCCTTGAAAGCTTTCATGGAGTGTTACGGTAAATGTTTTTGACGTTTCAATTTGAATTTTAGGTTCCAGGGGATTTAACGCCATGACATGATTTAAGGTAAGGAGAGCCTCTCCATAAATTTTAACCATTTGGGTACTGGTTGCACGAATGGTTAATGCGCTTGAGGCACTGCTCATACTTTGGGGTGGCGTATACACGCCAGAGGGTGAAATAAGCCCAACAGTTTCATTGCCGCCTGAAATACCATTCACAGACCAAGTCACTTCATTTTTTAAAGGCTCAGACACCTTGGCCGAAAAAGAAATGGCCCCACTTCCCACAACCGTTGAAATACTTTCTGGCGTAAGATCCACTGTAATTAAACTTTTTTTGCTCTCATTTAATTTTTCATACAGCGGTGTCAGAGCCTCGTCTGCTTCTTCAAAACCAGAGCGATTAAATTCAGATTTTAAAAAATCTTTCATGCCCGTGGTCAAAGCTGTGGTGGTCGAGGTATCGGATAAGGGTACTTTTTTATCTCCCAATGTAATTTGTGTTTCTTCTTGGGTTTGGGTGGATTCATATTTTCCATCAAACAGGCCATCTGAAATATCTCGTCTTAATGCTGTGACCAACGTCATGACTTGAATACTGGAATCATCATTGTCCTGGGATATTTTTTTAGCTTGCTCAGAAAGCCCTGAAATCACAAGCCCATATTGGCTTGAAAGTTCTGAAGCGGATTCTTCAAACTCATCTGTTAAATCAGCAGGCGCATCCTCATATAAATTTTTCAGGTTAAATCTTTTAGCAATGGTTGAAAAACTATAGTCTAAATCGTTTTTCAAAATGATTTGACGTTCTTTAAATAACGTCAGCACCAATTCAGCGGCTAAAGTTGTGAGCGGCGTAATATGAATCGTATACTTATACTGCTGAATGTCTTTAAAAAGTTTATCGATAAAATCTGGGATGGAAACAGAATATAAAATCGTAGAAAGGTAATTTTCTTCTGAAAGTTCATTTTCAAGCCCCGTGGCTTCATCTGTAAATGTCCCTCCCACCACTTTCAAATAAAGCGGAAATAAACTTGAATCCACATCAATCGTGTAGCTTCCTTTTTCGCCCCCTTCAAAAACTTGAACTTTTTCACCCAGCTCCCCATTGGGACTCACTGTATAGGCTTCAATTTTGGCATTTTCGATAGGCCCTTTAAAGATGACACCGGTCAGTAAAGCGGTACCCGCCCCCCCGCCACATCCCGATAAAACGGCAAGCAGAAAGCAAAGATATACAGACCGCAGATTTAAGTGCATAGCTCTATTATGAAGCAAAATCAGGAATTTGGCAAACAGATTGCCTATAAATTGTGCATATATGGGCGCCTACTTAGGAGGACCTTTCCCGGGTGTATCTGGAGGTTTCCCAGGGTCACCGGGTTTACCAGGGTCATCTGGCTTTCCTTTTCCTGGCGGGGGCCCGCCCTTATCTTCGCCGCTTGTAACCGTCCCTTTTTCTCTTAAATGGTAGGAAGGCGATCGAATGCCAGAGTGGTCGATTGTCACACCGTCTGCCCCTTCACCCATCTGCGGGGTTTCAACGCGTTCCACTTCGTCTCCAATCATTTCGAAAGGCTTTGTTTCACCCGCTATGGCCAAACACGAGGGGCCTCAGGCAAAGGTGGCTCTGGCCTAGGGCTTTTCATTGCAAAAGGCTTTGTCGAAGCCCATGGCGGAAAAATTGGTTTTACAAGCGAAATTGGAAAAGGAAGTACTTTTTATTTTACTTTGCCACTATTCCGTTCCATCGTTCAGAATTTGTAAATACTTTTGATATGAAAATAATCGATCCCTTTGTTTCCCTGTAATTTCGCAAATAATTTTTTTTTCTTCTAAATAATCTAACGCCTTGTTGACCGTTGCAGCAGACAATTTCAGAGCCTTGACGATGCGGTTCGGTGAACACAAAGGTGCTCCTTGAAAATAATGATGCACCTGCAGTATGGATCCCGCCACTCGCCCTTTGCTTAAAAGCGCTTGTCTATCTTTTTCATAGAGAGCCAAAAGGCTTTTGGCCGTCTTGACTGCCTCATCTGCCGTTTCGCACACGCCTTCGAAAAAAAAGGTAAGCCAGGATTCCCAATCACCATCGGAACGAACTTTTTGTAATAAGTCATAATAAAGAGATCTATGTTTTTTAAAATAAAGACTCAAATAAAGAAGCGGTTGATGAAG
>MGRI01000030.1:1084-8737 GCA_001798105.1 Deltaproteobacteria bacterium RIFCSPHIGHO2_02_FULL_40_11 | reverse complement strand
TGTCTGGCTAACGCCATATAGTGTTCCCAATTTGAATCAGCAGGAGAAAAAGCTAGAGAGACCCCTAGAAATCGCTACTAAAATTTTAAATGGACCATTTTTCTGGTTTTAAAAAAAACGTGAGTATATTGAATTGCTTCTGATTCCTCAAATGATTTACAGGTATAAATAACAAGCGATAGGAATTTAGCATTACTCCATATGTATAGAGAAAATCCTGAATCTATAAGAGGGATAAAGGCATCGTATCCCTGATTGATTTTCTTTCCTTCTCCACCGGGTGAAAAAATAATTGGATCACCATAAACTTTCATATTCAAATGCTTAGCCAAACCAAAAAAGAACTTTTTTATGGTTTTTTTTGAAACCTTCACAGAATATTTGGCCTCAATGAGTAGGCGCTGTCTAAGTATTTCTGGGGCAATATTTTTCATTACAGGTGAGCCTTTTTTGGGAGCTTTAAGGATAAAATCCACGAAGTAGCATTGCTCTGGATAGATGCTCCATCGCAGAAACATAAGCCGCCGTTCGCATCGAACATTTATATTTTTGCTGTGTTGCTAAAACCTTCTGAAACGTATTTGCCATAATTGTAAAAAGGCGATTATTGACATCTTTTTCATCCCAGAAAAACTTTTGTAATCCTTGAACCCATTCAAAATATGAAACCGTAACCCCGCCCCCATTGGCTAAAATATCTGGAATCACAAAAATACCCCGATCTTGTAAAATGAGATCGGCTGGGCCCGTGGTGGGGCTATTTGCGGCTTCTGCAATCATTTTACACTTCAGTTTTGGGGCATTGTCTTTTGTAATTTGTTCTTCAATGGCTGCGGGAATTAAAATGGTACATTCTAACTCTAAAAGTTCTTCGTTATTAATAGAGTCTGCATTTGGGTATCCTGACAGGGTTCTTTTTTCTTTGACATAAGCATCTACTTTTTCAATATCTAACCCTTTTGGATTATAAATTCCTCCATTTTCATCGCTTAGGGCAATGACGGAACACCCCACTTTATGCATTTTACGTGCTGCTGCGCTTCCCACTTGTCCATAGCCTTGGATAACCACTGTTGTATTTTGATCCAAAGATATATTTAAATACTTGGCTGCTTCTAGAATGGTGTAACCCACCCCTCGTCCGGTGGCATCTCTTCTTCCCAAAGAACCGCCAATTTCAATGGGTTTGCCAGTGACCACCCCTGGAATGGCAAAGCCTACTTCTTGGCTATAGGTATCCATCATCCACGCCATGACTTGTTCATCGGTGCCAATATCTGGTGCTGGAATGTCCTTATCCGGGCCAATGAGATTAAAAATTTCACTGGTAAAGCGTCGCGTCATGCGTTGTTTTTCGCCTCTAGACATACGATTGGGATTACACCGAATCCCGCCTTTGGCACCTCCTAATGGCAATTGAAACAGCGAGCATTTCAATGTCATTTGCATGGCAAATGTTGCAATTTCAGAAAGGGTAACCAGTGGGCTATAACGAATCCCGCCTTTACCTGGGCCGAGTGTCATATTGTGTTGAACGCGATAGCCTTCGAACACTTTAATATGCCCATCATCCATGCGAACAGGCACAGAAACAATGAGTGTACGTTTTGGGTATTTGAGACGTCCTGCGACGTTTGGATCCAAATGCATGGTTTGGGCAGCCAAATCGATCTGCTTTAAGGCGTTATTGTAAAGCTCCCCTGAAAATAGTTTTGTTTCTTGCATTATGGTTTTAAAACTCCGTATTCTTTCATTTTATTCTGCAGACTTTTTCGACTAATGCCAAGGTTTTTCGCAGCTCTTGAAACATTTCCATGCGTTTCTTCCAATGCCTTTAGGATGAGATTTCTTTCAACATGTCCCGTAGTTTCTTTCACAATATCTTTAAAAGACCCCGTTTTTGAAAGTTTATCGGGATGGAACGCTGGAATGGAAATGGAAGTAATTTGACTGATTTCGTCAGGAATATTGGAAACTTGGAGTGTTGTTCCTTCACTTAAAAGTACCATCCGTTCAATGACATTTTCAAGTTGTCTGATGTTGCCTGGCCAATGATATTCTTTCAAAACGTCTAATGCGTGTGTGTCAATGGCCTTAATTCTCTTCTCAAGTCTTTTGTTATACTTCTGAATAAAAAAGTCAACCAAAGGTTCAAAATCTTCTTTGCGATTTCGAAGCGGAGGAAGTTCAATGGGGACCACATTGAGTCGATAAAACAAATCCTGACGAAAACGACCGCTTTCTACGTCTCCTTTTAAGTCTCGATTCGTGGCAACGATCAATCGAATATTAATTTTTTTAGATTTAAGTCCTCCCACGCGTTCAATTTCATTTTCTTGAATGGCGCGAAGCAGCTTGGCCTGGAGTTCCAGGGGAATTTCAGCAATTTCATCCAAAAATAAAGTTCCTTCGTCTGCCAGCTCAAATCTTCCAGGTTTCGACGTAACGGCACCTGTAAATGCTCCTTTTTCATAGCCAAAAAGCTCACTTTCGATCAGGGTTGCGGGAATCGCAGAGCAATTAATGGCAATAAAAGCTTTCTCTTTTCTTTGGCTTAAATCATGGAGCGCTTTGGCCACCAATTCTTTTCCGGTTCCACTTTCACCTGTAATAATGACCGTAGAGGGACTATCTGCGACTTTTTGGATAATTGATTTTATGCTTTGCATTTGGGGGCTTTGGGTAACCAGGTCGCTATTTAAAGCTTCGTCCCAGGGCATTTGTTTTCTTTTTTGATAATGTTCTAAGGCTTTTCGGACAATCATGAGCATTTCGTCTCGATCAAAAGGTTTTGAAATATAATCTAGAGCTCCCATTTTCATGGCACGAATCGCAGAATCTACGGTTTGGTGTGCGGTAATCATAATGACAGGAATATCTGGGTATTGTGAAGACAGTGCTTGTAACAGTCCCAGGCCATCGAGATTCGGCATTTTTAAATCTGTAATAATGGTGTGAATTTCTTCTTTTTTTAAAAGTGTAAGCGCATCTACGCCATCTTCGGCTTCAAACACATGGTATGATTTTTGTTCCAACAGTCCTTTTAAAACACGGCGGATATTGGGTTCGTTATCAACAACAAGAATATTGGCTTGGCTCATGTAGTTCTCGGTAAAGTAATCGTAAACTTTGTACCTTCATGTATCTGACTGTCAACATAAATATCTCCTTGATGGGCTTTCACAATTTTTTGAGAAATGGGAAGCCCGAGGCCGGTGCCTGAATCTTTGGTTGTAAAAAAGGGGACAAAGATGCGTTTTAAGTCTTCTGGGGCAATGCCTTCGCCTGTATCTTCAAAAGAAATTTCCACGGTTTTATCTTTAAGACGAATGTGAATTTTTAAAAGGCCACCGTCTGACATAGAAGAAATGGAATTTAAAATCATATTTAAAAAAACCTGACTCATCTGCTGGGCATCTGCCATGACCATGATGCTGGGTGCTTCTGTTTCGAATGTTAGGTCAAACTGTTTGGGAATATCGGGGGTTGCTTTTTGGAGAGTGTTTTTCACGACATCTACAATATTTACCTCTTCTAAATTTTGTGGAAAAGGTTTGGCATAGTTTAAAAACTGATTGACGACTTTATCCAGACGATTCACTTCATCGATAATAATATTTAAAAATTCACTTTGAGTCGCATTTTGAGGATCGGGTTGTAAATATTGGGCGGCGCCTTTAATGGCACCCAAGGGGTTTTTAATTTCATGTGCCAGGCCCGCAGACATTTCTCCAAGGGTGGCCATCCGATCTTTTTCTCGGATACGATCATATACTTTTAAATTTCGAATGGTGTAAGCAATTTGTTTCCCAAAAGATTCTAAATTACTAAGTTTGGAAAGTGAATAAGGCGTGTCTGTTTTGGCATTGGTAAACGTTCCAAAGCCCAGCAATTTATGATCCAACATAAATCCAAAAGCAACTTCGCAATTTAATTTTTCAAATCCTTTTAAAACATTTTCGAGTCTTTCTTTGGGAAGGATTCTAGAACTTTCTAAGATTTCTTGAGTTAAGTATGTTTGACTGGCAGGGACGGGATGTTTTCGCTGAACATACTTCATGAAATCATCGCCTACTAGAATTTCTGAAACCAAGTTCGCTGCATTTTGATCGAGAGATTGAAGTCTACGAAAAGTGAGTTCGTCTTGGTCCAATAGAAAAAAATGGGCTTGCGTGGCTTGGTATGCATTTTTAAGGCCGACCAAAACTTCGTGGGTTAAGTCTCGAAGGTCTGACACTTCCAGAAGTTTACTTTTTACCTGATTCAAATACCGTTTTGTTTGACGGCGGCCTTTTAAAAAAAAGTTATTGGTTAATTTTTCGGTGGTTGATTTAATGGGTTCAAACAAAACCAAAATGACAAATGAAGCCACAAAGGTATTAAATAAAAAAAGTGCAGGACCTTCCACCCACGAAACCAAAATGGCATAAATAAAGGTTAAAATTGCAGCCAGCGAAAAAAATAAAACGCCTTTGGCGGTTAAATCTTCAATGTCTACAACTTTGCGTTTGGTAATAATTTGATAAACAAAGTAAAGATAAACAATTAAAAATACATTTCCAAAAGAAGTCAGCGGGAGCCCTGCTTCCGTGAGCCGGTCAAAGACAAGCATCATCAGTGTTACGATGCCGCCTAGAATTAAATATTTTTGTCGTTTTTTTTCATTTATGTCTAAGTTGGCTTTTTTTAAGTTTTCATAAAGAAGGTAAAAGGCATAGCCAATCACACAGGTTGCATAAAAAGAAACACTGTGCAGAAAGAAAAAAATATCACCTTGGGGTAAAAATACCCCCAGTGCCAGTGCAATGGAGATGACATAAATGGAAGTGAGGCGCTTTTGAAACTTGGTATGTTTTTCATCAATTTTTTCAACGAAATGTAAGAAAAAACCTGCAGCGCAGGGAGCTAAGAGAACCGTTAAAAGGGCATGAAATCTTTCAAAAAGGGGTGAATGTAAAATACGCGATGCAAAGAAAAAACTGTTCCAGAGGGCAATCATGCCGCATAAAATACTAAACCAAAGATAGCGCTTTTCTTTTAAGCTTTTGGTGGCGGTTACGATCGCAAAAATAAGTGCAATAAAGGCACAAAAAAGCGCACTAATCGTAAGGGTGTTCATATCGTGTGCAAATTACCATAGCTTGGTAAGGAATTAAAGCAGCAAGTTATCATTATTCTTGTATTTGGTTTTTAAACTTGTTAGTTTTTTTGTGGAGGTATCGTATGAAAAAAATATCTTTTTTCGTGTTTGTGTTCGTATCTTTTTTGGCGCTGAATGTTTCAGCCGCCATTATTGATGTATCGATTCCGCTACATCAAAAAAATCTAAGATTAGATCCAGGTGCAATCTATCAATTTACAGCCGATGTATATGATGATGCATTGGGTCGGTTGGAAAATGTGGCCTTAGATTGGCGACTTCAAGATTTAAATGGATTTGATACAACTGTACCAGGTTTAATTGATAACCAGGGGATTCTACATCTTGCGCCTTTTTATCAGGGCCGTTTTAAGGTCTTTGTCAGAGAGCCTGCTTCTGGACTTTTTGACGAAGCCATTGTTGAAACCAAAGATTACGGAAATAATCCTCCTGGACAGGACGTTTGGTCTGTACAAGTGAGTCCGTACCATTTGGCTTTACCGTGGGGCGCGTCTGCACAACTTTATGTGAATTGCTATGATCGCTATGGGTACTTATATCCCAGATGTACGCTTCGTTATTATGTGACAGATGGTTTTGGATATCGTATTCCCAATGGGGTTTACATCTCAAATGGGGCCGTGCTTTATACACAATATTTAAGACGCGGGCGATATTATGTCCACTTTGAGGCGGTGAATGGTCCAGGGCGAACCACGATTTCTCTGGATATTTACTAGCGCCTAGAGTAGACATAGACACCGCATGTCCAAAACTGTAATTGGCATTTTAGGCGGGTCGGGGCTTTATGAGATACAAGGCCTCAAAAACATTCGTTCAAAAAAAATCGCTACACCTTTTGGTGCACCTTCGGATGCTTATACGCTGGGTACCTTAAACGGGGTAACCCTTGTTTTTTTACCCAGACATGGCAAGGGGCATCGTTTGAATCCCTCTGAAATTAATTATCGCGCCAATATTTATGGCATGAAAATGCTCGGCGTAGAATATCTTCTTTCGATGAGTGCTGTGGGAAGTATGAAAGAAGAAATTCCGCCAAGAGATGTGGTCATCGTTGATCAATTCATTGATCGCACCAAAGGCATTCGTCCTGCTACTTTTTTTGAAAAAGGATTGGTGGCGCATCTTGGGTTTTCAGAACCTGTGTGTTCCAATCTTGCACAGGTAGCTTATGCGTCCACAAAAAAAATTACACCTAAAGTTCACCCCAAGGGAACGTATGTTTGTATTGAAGGTCCCCAATTTTCCACCCGAGCAGAATCTCACTTATATCGTTCTTGGAATGTAGATGTGATTGGCATGACCAATTTACCAGAAGCAAAACTCGCCAGAGAAGCAGAAATTTGTTATGCAACGATTGCCTTTTCAACCGATTATGATTGTTGGAAAGAAGATGAAGAAGCGGTTACGGCGCACAATGTTTTAGAAGTGATTCAATCGAATGTAGAAACAGCTAAAAAAATCATTCAAGAAGTCGCTAAAAATATTCCAAAAACACGAAAATGTACTTGCAAAGATGCGCTAAAATATGCTTTTGTTACAGAGTTTGCGAAGGTATCGAAGCAAACTAAAAATAACTTAAAGCACATTATTGGGAGATATGTATGAGTATTGTTGTGGTAGGTTCCATTGCGTTTGATTCTGTAAAAACACCTTATGGCCAGGTGGAAAAAGCGTTGGGAGGATCTGCAAATCATTTTTCAATGTCTGCGCGTTTTTTTTCGGATGTAAAAATGGTGGGGGTGATTGGTGAAGATTTTCCAGATGAACATCTTTCGTATTTAACAGATCAAAAAGTCTGTACCCGGGGGATTCAAAAAATTCCTGGAAAAACGTTTTATTGGAAAGGGGCTTATCAAGACGATCTCAGTGAAGCCCAAACGTTATCCACGCACTTAAATGTTTTAGCAGAATTTAATCCCGTCTTGCCGAAAGATTATACCCAAGTAGATGCTTTATTTTTGGCGAATTTTGATCCCGATTTGCAGCTGAAGGTTTTAAACCAGGTTAAAAATCCAAAAATCATTGCTTGCGATACCATGAATTTTTGGATTGAGGGAAAACTAGAGGCCCTTAAAAAAGTGTTACAACGCGTAGATTTATTGACGATTAATGAAGGCGAAGCCAGGCTTCTTTCGGGTGAGAAAAACTTAATTCGTGCCGTCAAAAAAATTGAACGTATGGGACCACACATCATTATTGTAAAGCGTGGGGAGTATGGGGCCATGCTTTACAATCAAGGACGGTTTTATGTGGTTCCGGCTTACCCGTTAGATACCCTCAAAGACCCCACGGGGGCGGGTGATTCTTTTGCCGGTGGGTTTATGGGGTATTTGGATAAAAGTGGGGATCCCACAAATGAACAAAACCTCCGCCAAGCCATGCTCTATGGTACAGTAATGGCGTCTTACAATATCCAAGACTTTAGCTTTAACCGCCTCAAAGAAATTTCCTGGAACGATATTGACCGCAGATATTCGGATTTACAAAAA
>MGRI01000030.1:915-1006 GCA_001798105.1 Deltaproteobacteria bacterium RIFCSPHIGHO2_02_FULL_40_11 | reverse complement strand
TCATCCCCGCGAAAGCGGGGATCTAACCAAGGAGGATTTTTTTATGGCCAAAAAAGCAAACTCAGCATTTATGAAACCCTTAACACCCAGC
>MGRI01000030.1:0-867 GCA_001798105.1 Deltaproteobacteria bacterium RIFCSPHIGHO2_02_FULL_40_11 | reverse complement strand
GTCGTTAAAAAACTTTGGGTCTATATTAAGAAGTACAAACTTCAAGATCCAAAAAATAAAAGAAATATTAAAGCAGATGCGACACTCAAAAAAGTGTTTGGTGGAAAAGGAACAGTCAATATGTTCGAAATGACCAAACTGGTTTCAAAGCATTTGAAATAATTTTAGATTTCATTTTACAAAACAAAAGGCCCTGCTGAATCGCAGGGCCTTTTTCTTTTACTTACACAAGTATGTTTTATCGCCTCAATAATTTTAAGCGTTGACAATATATACACACTTTTGTAAACTGTATACACAGTCTGGAGGTGCGTGTGGCCAAACAAAGTATGAATATGCGCTTGGATAAAGATGTTTTAGAAGAAGCAAAAAAACTTCTGGGGTTGAAAGAAGCAACAGCTACGGTAGAAACGGCCCTTCAAAACTTGGTCAATAATCGAAAAGCCATTGAAATGTTTCGGAAAACCAGCGGAAAAAGCCGTTGGAAGAATGTAGAATATGGCAAAAAGGCCTGAATCTCTTTTTTTTGATACAAATGTTTTTATTAATCTTTTACGCTACCCTGAGTACGAAGCACGCATAGAATCCTACCTTCAGGTCGCCTATTTATTTGTGGTGAATAAAATTGTTTTAATGGAATTATGGGCAGGCGTACAAACGGTAAAAGAAGAAAATATCCTGAAGCAATATCAAAAAGCGTTTCAGATGATTGGATTATCGGATGATCAATTTATAAAAGCAGGACAGGTCATGCACGCGATGCGAAAAAAATATAATTTTGAGCCCAAGGGACGACGTCAACTCACATGGGACATCTTGCTTGCGCTGAGCGCTGAAGAAAATAATGCGCTGATCTTAACAGAAAAT
>MGRI01000029.1:125-11929 GCA_001798105.1 Deltaproteobacteria bacterium RIFCSPHIGHO2_02_FULL_40_11 | reverse complement strand
GTTGGGATTATGAAGTTTAAATCCTGCGCCTTGCGGGCCTTCAATCCATTCTAACTTTCCACCTTTTAAGGCTTCCAACGTAGCACCATCCATAAATACTTTGAGGCCATGCTGATCTAAAACTTGATCCCCCTCAGTTTGTTTGTCTTCCAACCCCAGTTGATACTGTGGGCCAGAGCATCCGCCTTGCCCCATCCGAACCCGAAGGCCAAAACCTTCTTTTTGTTCTTGTTTGGAAATTTCTAAAATCTTTTCTGCCGCCGATTGTGTTACTTCAAATAGGTTACTCATTTTTGCCTCCTTTATTAAGCACGTTTTTTAAAAATCTTCGTTTCACTAATCTTTTCTTGAATCTTCATAATCCCCTGAATCACAGCTTCTGGGGTTGGGGGACATCCCGGCACATACACGTCCACAGGAATAAGATCATGAATCCCTTGCCGAACATGATATGCGCGATAAAATCCGCCCGAACTGGCACAAACCCCCATCGAAATCACCCATTTTGGATCCAACATTTGCGTATAAATTCGCTTCAAAACAGGCGCCATTTTCTCCGTAATCGTCCCAGCCACCACCAACAAATCAGACTGCCTGGGTGAAAACCGTACCACCTCTGCCCCAAATCTGGCGGCATCGTAATGCGATCCCAAAACAGCCATGTATTCAATCCCACAACAAGCCGTTCCAAAGGGAAGTGGCCAAAGCGAATTTTTTCGACCCCACTTAATAACCCATTCCAAAAAGTCTTCCGTTTTGGTTGTGAGATAGCCAGATTGCATCGTGTCAAGATGTATCAAACACGGACAAAAAAGTAAAGAAGCAAGAGGAGACAAAAGCCAAATCATTATGCTATGCTAGCTGTATCATGAACACCATGTGGATTACGCTCATTGGCGGTGTTTGTCTTCTGATTTATGGACTCAATGTCACCCGAGACCACTTGCAACTCCTTGCCGGCGAAAAACTTCGCGACATTCTAGAAAAACTGACAGAAAATCGCTTTATCGCGTTTCTGACAGGGTTTGTCATGACGTTGGTGCTGCAAAGTTCTTCTGCAACCATTGCCATGGCGGTGGGCTTTGCCTCTTCACAACTTTTAACGCTCACCCAATCCATGGCCATTATCTTGGGCGCTGATGTGGGAACCACCCTTACGGTTCAGCTCCTCGCGTTTAATCTGGCAAATTATAGCTTACTCATTATCACCCTTGGATTTATTTTAACGCAGATTTTAAGCGCCAAGAAAAAATCTTACGGCTCTATGATCCTAGGCATTGGATTTATTTTTTTAGGCATGTGGATGATTTCTCAAGCCACAGCCAGTTTTAAAGATGCCGAACTTTTACTTTTACTTTTAAATATTTTAAAAACCTATCCTTTTATTGCACTTATGTGTGCCGCCATTGTAACGGCATCTATGCAAAGCTCTGCTGCCTTTTTAGGGATTTTACTTTCCATGTCGCATACAGGCATCCTGCCACTCACACAAGCACTTCCGCTTGTCATTGGGGCAAATATTGGAGGCTGCGCTTTACCGCTAATTGTATCTTTAAAAACAACAGACATTGGAAGACAAGTTTCCATGTCGCACTTGGCCTTAAAAGTATGTGGTGCCATGATTATTTTTCCTTTTTTATCCGGATTTGAAAATATCGTCATGATGACATCTTCAGAACTTCCCAGGCAAATTGCCAATGCCCATTTTTTATTTAATTTTGCAGTAGCTCTTATTTTTATGCCTTCCATTCAAGTGGGGGCGCATCTCATGAATAAAATCTATCCCCTTGAACCCCAACCCGAACCCTTTGGACCAAAGTATTTAGACTTGAATGTTATTTCAACGCCCTCTTTTGCACTGGCTCAAGCCAAACGTGAAACGCTGAGATTTTCATCCATCATCGAAGAAATGCTCGAAAAAACCATGGTCCTCATCAAAACAGAGGAAGACCATTTGGCCTTCAAAATGAAAGAGCTTGAAAGACAAAGTGATATTTTATACCGCGCCATTAAAAAATATCTCATCAAAGTTTCTCAAGAAAGCCTCACAGAAGCACAAGCCGATCACCAACTTTTACTGGTTATGTTTACCAACGATCTTGAAGATATTGGCGATACGATCGATCGATCTATTTTACCTTTGGCAAAGATAAAAATGAGAAAATCTTTAAAGTTTTCCAAGGAAGGATTTGACGAAATTAAAACATTTCACCGTTTTGTGATGCAAAACTTTCATAGAACCATTTCGGCGTTTACCAATAACGATGCTTCGCTATACCAAGAAGTCGTGGTCACAAAAGAAAAGGTTCAAAACATGGAACTTCGCCTTCGAGAAACGCACTTGGATCGCCTCAGGAAAGGTGTGCAAGAATCAATTGACACCAGCGCCCTTCACCTAGAGCTTCTCACACAGTTTCGAAGAATTAATTCTGCGTTTAGCAATATTGCGCTACACGTAACGCAAGAACAGAAAGACTAAGAGTTCTTTTGAAAATATGCTTTCGATTCCGTTGGGTTTGGCTTCATGGTATCTTTACCAGGCTCCCAGTTGGCCGGGCACACTTCCCCTGTTTTTGCAGTTTGTTGAAGTGCCGCAAGCACACGAAGCGTTTCATTGACATTTCGACCAATGCCCAAATCGTGCACCACTTGGTATTGAACTTTAGATTCTGGATTAATGATGTAGAGCCCTCTTAAGGCAATGCCAGAATCTAAAAGCACGCCATAATCACGTGCCACAGATTTTGAAAGATCGCTGAGCAGTGGGTATCGAAGTTCTCCCAATCCGCCTTCTTTTCTGGGGGTATTTACCCATGCCAGATGAGAAAAATGACTGTCTACAGAAACCCCAATGACTTCAGCATTCAATTCTTTAAATTTATCGTAATTGTCGCTTAAGGTTGTAATTTCTGTGGGACACACAAATGTAAAATCCAGTGGATAGAAAAATAGAACAACCCATTTTCCCTTATAATCAGAAAGTTTTACTTCTTTAAAGCCTTTTCCAACAACGGCTTGCCCTTTAAAATCGGGCGCTTGTTTTTGAACGAGTGTTGACATGATCCCTCCTTTTTTGTGTGATCAAGGGCAAGATAAGGATTCTTTACATTTTTGTCAAGATCTTGGAGGTAAAAAAATATGACACAATTAGCACAGAAATCTTGTGAGCCTTGCAAGGGCGATATCCCACCGCTTAAGAGCGAAAAATTAAAACAGTTTCAAAAACAGATCCACGCGGGATGGCAGGTTATCCAAGAACATCATTTAGAAAAAGAATTTAGTTTTAAAGACTTTAAATCTGCCCTGGTTTTTACAAATAAAGTAGGTGAAATTGCTGAACATGAGGGCCATCATCCAGATATTTATTTAAGTTGGGGAAAAGTGAAACTCACGCTTTGGACGCATAAAATTAATGGCCTAACAGAAAGCGATTTTATTTTGGCGGCCAAGGTTGACGCAATATCTAATTATAGAGACACGCAGAAATAATTTCATACGAGGCCGCAGCGAGCGAAAGCGCGAGGCGTACTCTAGATGTACGTTGAGCGTTTGAGCGAGCGAGAACGAAGTAGGAAGTTATTTATGCGTGGATCATTAAAAACGAATCGCGTTACAGCCATTCCACGTACACATCCAAACATATTGATTAAAGAATTGATGGTACGTATACATCGCCCGAAAATAACCATGTTGCCATCCAAAACCGTTCCAAAATACGTGGTGATGATACCAAGCACCCAAATTCCAAACCCAAGGATAGCAAATATGACCATAGGGAACAGGATGATAGGCGATATCTTCTGACATAACTTCGTGTTCCACGCCTTGATTATCAAAAATGGTTTCGGCCTGGGACAGGCTTACCCCTCCCAAGAAAACCACAAAACTTAAAAGAAAAAGAACTGTTTTAAAATAAGGATTCATACAAACCTCCTAAGGGTGGGGCCTTTATAGCGTGCTTTTGGGTAGAAATCAAATCATGCCCCCGACGCACAAATAGTCCCCGCCAAATGGGGCGTGCCCCAACCAAAGCATCCTTTTCCCATTCGGATTCAAGCCCAAATGGATTTCCTGTGACACTCGAAAACTGAAAACCACCCTGCCCGCCAAATAAATCGAACATGCTTTGAAACACCGCTTCCACGTCAGACTGAACAAAAACTTCTGTCTCCATGGGGATATATTTTGTCAGAATTTCAACCAACTGAGGCGTTACAATACGTCTTTTCAAATGTCTTTTTTTCACCCAGGGGTCTGGAAACTGTATGGAAATACGCTTTAATTGATTCTGTGGAAAAGAGTTTAAAAGCGCTTCAATCCATAAATTAATATTACAGTGCAGATAATAAAGATTCTGTGCCTCGAAGGATCTCGCATGCTCCACCCAAGGCTTTCGAAGCTCTGTCCCCAAAAAATTCCAACCTGGATTCTGTTTAGAAAGCTCTAAAAGATACCCCCCCTTACCACACCCAATATCCAAATGAATGGGACGAGAAAGGTCATTCCAAATGCTTTCCCAATTGGGGATTTCTACATTTTTTTGATAGACGGCACTTAAAGGATTGGTAAGCCGACGAACGCGATGCGCTGTCATACAAAATCAACTGCTTGAATCTTCAAGGGTAATATTTTCACGATGGCGAACATTTTCCCCTGTTACAAGATAAATGACTTCTTCACAAATATTGGTCGATTGATCCGCAATACGTTCCAACTTAGAGGATACGAGAATCAATGCACTGGCTCTTTCAATATTATTTTTATCTTGGAGCATGTCGTTTAAAAGATTTTTATACACCTTGCTTTGCATCTTATCGACTTCTTCGTCACGCTGAATCACATCGTAAGCAATCTGAGTATCCCTTCTAACGAAAGCATTCAAACAATCCCGAACCATACTTGTGGCAATATCCGCCATCAGTGGAATATTTACCAAAGGTCTCCAGGCCGGTTTTTTGGATAAAAACAAAGCCTGCCTGGCAATGCTCTCAGCATAATCTCCCATACGTTCAAGATCATTATTAATTTTCATCGCAGAGGTTACAAATCGTAAATCCCCGGCCTTGGGTTGTTGCAATGCAATATACTGAATACAGCGTTGATCGATATCAATTTCTTTTTGATCAATTTCAGCATCGTCACGAATTACCTCTTTGGCCAAGCGCGTATCGCGATTTTTCAGCGCTAAGATGGATGTTAAAATTGCTTTCTCCACCATGCCGCCCATTTGTGTAAGGGTTTCAGTAATTTTATCAAGATCTTTTTCAAATAATCTTGTTTTTTTATCTTCTGACATTAACCGAACCTTCCTGTGACATATTCTTCTGTTTTCCTATTTTTAGGCGTTGTGAATATTTTTTCTGTCCTATCAAATTCTATCAGTTCCCCTAAATAAAAGAAAGCCGTCACATCCGACACACGCGCGGCTTGTTGCATATTATGGGTTACAATAACCACCGTGTATTTACTTTTTAATTCTTGAATCAGATCTTCAATTTTAGCGGTTGCAATGGGGTCCAGCGCAGAACACGGTTCATCCATTAAAATAACTTCTGGTTCCAAAGCTAACGTCCGTGCGATACATAAACGTTGTTGCTGTCCACCCGATAAACTCAAACCCGGGCGATTTAAAATATCTTTCACTTCATCCCACAATGCCGCCTGGGTTAACGCTTTTTCAACAGTGGCATGGGCATCATAAGGTTTTATACCTTGTAAACGAAGTCCCGCTAAAACATTATCGCGGATGGACATGGTTGGAAAAGGATTTGGCTTTTGAAAAACCATGCCCACTTTTTTTCTTAAATTCACCGGATTAATCGAATTTTTATAAATATCAATCGCATCCAAATAAACACTGCCTAAAACTTTTGTTGCAGGCACAACCTCATGCATTCGATTCAAGCATCGAATAAACGTAGACTTACCACACCCGGAAGGTCCAATAATGGCGGTCACATATTTTTCGGGCACAGACAGTGTAATGCCATGTAAAACTTCATGTGTTCCAAACCAGGCCTTGAGATTTTCCGAACGCATTTTAACGGATTGAAAAATATTTTTGCTCTCGTTTTCCATTTTTTTACCAATATACTTTACGTTGTAAGCGCGCCCTTAACCAAATAGCAAGCGCATTGAAAAATAACATTAAAAATAATAAAACCACAATCCCCGCAGCTGCGTTGGTTTGAAACGCTGTTTGGGGCCTTGAAATCCAGTTAAAAATTTGAATGGGCATGGCCGTAAAAGCGCTGTGAATAGAATCCGGGAGAAAGGCAACATACGTCAAAGCCCCAATGGTAATCAGCGGTGCCGTCTCCCCAATGGCGCGTGCAACAGATAAGATAATTCCTGTCAGCGCGCCCGGAATACTCATGGGAAGAATAATTTTCCAAATGGTTTGCCATTGATCCGCACCCAGCGCAAAGCCCGCTTCTCTGAGAGAATTTGGAACCACACGCAATGACTCACGCGAAACCATAATCACCATCGGTAAAAGTAAAAGCGCAAGCGTGCACGCCCCTGCCAAAAGACTTCTTCCCATATGAGACATGCGAACAAATAGCTCCAGGCCCAATAAACCATAAATGATGGAAGGCACGCCCGCCAGATTACTAATATTAATTTCGATCAAAGAGGTTAAAAATCCCGGCTTTGCATATTCTTCCAAATAAATCGCAGCCCCCAGGCCCAGAGGAATTGCAATGGCCGATGTCAAAAGCATCAGATAAAAGCTGCCCACCAGTGCGGGCAAAAATCCTGCCAGTTCAGGTTTTCGGGATGGAAATCCTGTTAAAAAATCTAAACTCAGCCTTGACCAACCATCGATGACGGCATCTCCAATTAAAACAACAATTAAAACCAAGGGAAGTAGAATCGACAAAAAACAAATGGCTTTAAAGGCATTTTCAATTGTGTTTTCTTTTAAAAATCGATGCCTCATTTATAAATGTCCCTTCAAAATTCTACGTCTCAAATGATGGGCAAAAAGATTGAGTAAAAGTGTAAAAAGAAAAAGCGTCATTCCAACCGCAAAAATGGTTTGGTACGCAAGCGTCCCCGTAGGGGTATCTCCCAAGCTCACTTGCACAATGTAAGCTGTCATCGTTTGGATGGCCTCTCTGGGATCAAAGCTAAAATTAGGTTGTTGCCCGGCTGCAATCACTACAATCATGGTTTCCCCAATGGCCCGCGATATTGCTAAAATCGTGGCTGCGGCAATGCCAGAAAAAGATGAAGGCAAAACAACTTTAAAAATGGTCGCCAATTTATTTGCCCCTAAAGCATAAGCCCCCTCTTTGAGACTGGGCGGAACCGCATAAATGGCATCTTCAGAAAGCGAGGCAATAATGGGTAAAATCATCATTCCCATGACAATCCCGGCACCCAAGGCATTAAACCCAGACAGTCCGGGAATGAAGTTTTGCAAAAAGGGGGTCATAAATGTAAGCGCAAAATATCCATAGATAACGGTTGGAATACCCGCAAGCACTTCTAATGCGGGTTTTACAAACAACCGAAAATTTTTTGTGGCAAACTCACTTAAGTAAATGGCCGCTAAAAGACCCAGCGGAAGTGCGGTTCCAATGGCAACAGCGCTGGTCAGCACCGTGCCACTGACAAGCGCCCAAATACCAAAATGTTGGTTTGTAAAAAGTGGCGTCCATTGCGTATCCCCAAAGAACTGTTTGAAAGAAACATGTTGAAAAAACCCCCATGTTTCAAAAACCAAAATCCCCACAATCCCCAGGGTGGTTAAAACAGAAACCATGCCACAGAAAAAAAGGAGCGCTTTGATCATTCGCTCTCTGAACGCCTGCTTTTCCGTTAAATCAATAACCACGTTTCAACTTTTTACTGCAAAGATTTTTCAAGCACAACATCAATTTGAACCCCCACTTGAGACCCATGCCCCTCAAATAAAGAACCTGTGATACGTTTTTCAACGCGTTTTTGGGCCAATGCATATGCTTTCTTGGAAAGGGGAATATACCCCACTTCCCTGGATAAGACAGCCGCATTTTCTAAATAATACTGCACATATTGACTGACTTCAGGCCGATTGAGTGCTTTTTGATTCACATAAATAAAAATCGGTCTGGAAAGCGGTTGATATGTACCATCCATGACCGTTTCCATAGATGCAGCCACTGGACCCCGACCATTTGCGTTGTTTTCATCGTCCACAGGCAGGGGTTTGAGTTTATTTTTATTCTCTTCATAATAGGCCAGACCAAAAAAACCCAAAGCCTCTTCATCTGTAGAAACGCCCTGGACCAGCACATTATCATCTTCACTGGCTGTAAAATCGCCACGGCTTGCGTGCTCTTTCCCAACAATCGCCTCTGTAAAATAATCATACGTGCCGGAGTCCACACCCGGTCCATAAAGATGAATCGGGCGATTGGGCCAGCCCGCGCGAACTTGATTCCATGTCTTAATCTTATCTTGCGCAGCCGGTTGCCATAATTTTTTAAGCTCTTGAACGGTAATATGTTTTGCCCAGGTATTTTTGGGATTAATAACAATCGTTAACCCATCGTACGCCACAGGCAGTTCAATATAACCAATATTGTTTTTTTGACAGAGCTCAACTTCGCTGGGCTTAATGGGCCGAGAGGCATCTGAAATATCTGTTTCGCCTGCACAAAACTTTTTGAAGCCACCGCCTGTCCCTGCAATCCCCACTGTTACACGAATATTGGCGTCTTTCTTCCGAAACTCTTCTGCCACGGCCTCTGAAATGGGGAAAACAGTACTTGAACCATCAATTTTTACATATTTGAAATCCCCCCCCTTTTTTGAGCAGCCACTTACGATCAACACGGTTAAAATGATTCCGCCAAAAACATTTTTCCATTTCATTTTCATAAAGATAACCCTCCTCGGTTAAGTTATTTTCTAGTTTTGTCTTATTCTTATAGAGACCCTGTTAAGATTTTATAAAGACTCCATGAAGATTTACAACTGGGGTAAAACAATACGAAATATTGTACCTTGATCTGGATCAGATTTCACATCCACATCGCCACGATGAAGATATGCAACATGTTTAACAATCGCGAGACCTAACCCTGTCCCCCCCAATTTGCGATCTCTCCCAGGATCCCCCCTATAAAAGCGCTCAAAAATTCTTGGCAAGTGTTTCGCTTCAATCCCCGGGCCTGTATCTTTTACCAAAATTTGACACGCCGGATTATTTTTTATTGTTGCAGGTAAAACAGAAATTTTTACTTCTCCATTTTCTTTATTATATTTAATTGCATTATCCACCAAGTTCATCACAGCTTGTTCCATATATTTTGGGTCCGCCACAATTTCGTCAACTTGAACATCTTGAATGATTGTAATCTTTTTTTGCGCTGCTTGATCTTTAAAGTGAAGACATACATTCTCAATAAGTGTTTTTAAGGGGATTGTTTCTTTATAAATTTTTTCCTGAGATTCAATTTTTGAAAGCGTTAGGAGATCTTCAACCAACGCACGCAAACGCTCAACATTATGTTGCATTGTTTTTAAAAAAGTCTGCGCCTGTTTTGGATCACCAAACCCCTCCTTTAAAAGCGTTTGTGTATAACCATCAATAGAAGTCAGGGGCGTTTTAAATTCATGGGAAACATTGGCCACAAAATCAACGCGCATTTTTTCCAATGCCTTCAGCTCTGAAATATCATGTAAAATGGCAACTGCCCCTATGACTTCTTTAGATGTAGAAAAAATAGGAGAACAAATGAGTTCAAAAAACTGAATATCTTCTTTTACAATTTTAATTTGCTTTTGGAAGATTGCTTTTTGCGTTAGCGTTTGCTCAATAACTTCATTGATTTCAGGCACCCGAACAACTTCAAATAGTTTTGTATTTTTTTGAAGATCGGCTTGAACCAAAAATGCCTGCTTAAATTTCTCGTTATAAAGAAATATTTCTTTTTCACGATTGACGGCAAATACAATGTCATAAATGCCAGAAAGAATGGCTGAAAGTTGATCTTTTTGGTGTGTTAAATCCTCAATTTTATTTTTAAATTGATTCCGTTCCGTTGAAAGTCTTTCGAATGCGCTATGAGATTGTTTTATTTTATACCTGAAAAAAAATATCCCGATCCCAAACCCCAAAAAAACAAGGAAGCCGATCAAAACAAAGCCGTCATTCATCTCGAAAACGATACCCCACCCCTCGAATGGTTTCAATGTATTGGTCTACCACGTTCTTAGCACTTCCTATTTTTTTTCGAAGCGCTTGCATATGTACATCGATCGTTCGATCAATTACATTGGCATCCCCTGAAACCGCATCCAAAAGACGATCACGTGTCAAAACACATCCTTGATTTTGGGCCAGTGTTTTTAAAATATTAAACTCTGTAAGTGTTAATTTAACTTCCTTCTTTTTCGCATAAACCTTGTGTCGCTCCCAATGAATTTCTAAATCTCTATAATGAAACACCGCTTCTTTTTTAAAGTCGCTCTGAACCCTTCTTAAGATTGCATCAATACGCGCAATAACTTCTTGAACTTGAAAAGGTTTGGTGACGTAATCATCCGCACCTGCTTCAAAGCCTTTTAAGATATCTTCGTGTTCAGACTTAGCCGTTAGCATTAAAATAGCAATATCTTGCGTACTTTTATCCGCTTTCAGTTGTTCGCAATATTTGACACCCGACATATCTGAAAGCATGAGATCTAAAACCAAAAGGGCTGGTTTTTGACGTAAAATTTTTTCATGGGCCTCATTGACTGTGAATGCTTGTGCCACATCATAGCCTTTTTTTTTAAGATGATAGGCAATGAGGTCGTTAATATCGGATTCGTCTTCTAATATGAGAATTTTTGATTTCATGTTCATCAAATAAATAACATAAAATCTCATAAAGAGAAACACTCAGATATCCACGGTTTATATTGAAATCCTAAAACCCTCTCCTGTATATTATAGGTATGCGCTTATCTTTATATATTCTAATTGTACTCAGCTTATTGATAGAACCACTTTCTTTTGCCCAAGAAGCTATGGGAAGTAAAACACCAACGCCTACACCGCCTCAGGCCAGACAAGAGGCTATTTCTAAAGTTCGGAAAGAAAAAAAAGAAATCGACCGCGAATTTCTTTTTCATATCGATCGAACGGGACGGTTGGGATTGGGGATGACCTTTTTGGGCCCGGGGTTAGGATTTGGACAACGCCTGGATTATTATGTGGCTGGACCTTTCAGCATTGGGGTGGGAACAGGTGCTGTATTAACAGATCCAGAGCCTTCCATGTTTATGATTAGTTATTCATTTTATTCAGTTTTAAGGTATCACTTTTGGCAATATCACCAACTTTCTCCTTATTTCACAACATATGGGGGCTATATTTCGAGCTCTGACTTTAATGACAGCGTTGATTATGCAGTACGTTGGGGATGGGTGAAGGATCTTCCAAGGGGCGTAAATCAAATCTTTGGCGCACCCGGTGTGGGTGTGCAATTTATGACATTGAATGGATTTTCAGTTTCTGCCGAATATCAGGTCATGGTGTCAAAAAGCATCAGTGGGCATTGGTTTGGTTTTGGGTTTCAAATCTTTGGCGAAGGCTCAAACTTCTGGTGATCTCCTATCAGATAGGTAGAATTTTGAGCTCATTTTATCGTATATAAACCATAAAACAACTTTATGTGTTAATTCCGATATTGACGAATTATCGGAATTAGATCATAATATAAATATACTATGAAAGAGCTGGCTCGCACCCCCAAACAAATTGGCGATCTCATACGACGCATGCGCAAAAAACTCAGATGGAGTCAAACCCAGCTTGGTGAAAA
>MGRI01000029.1:0-98 GCA_001798105.1 Deltaproteobacteria bacterium RIFCSPHIGHO2_02_FULL_40_11 | reverse complement strand
CTTAATTGAAACAGGAAACCCGGCAACAAAACTGGAAACGATTCTTTCCATTTTGGCCGCACTCGATCTTGAATTTCGAATTACACGCCGATCCAAAA
>MGRI01000028.1:31589-31956 GCA_001798105.1 Deltaproteobacteria bacterium RIFCSPHIGHO2_02_FULL_40_11 | reverse complement strand
AACATGCCCCACTTAGGGTTTATCTGAACAACCGCCTTGTGGGCCACCTTGTTAAAGAACCTGGGGGCTCAATTTTCTTCCAGTATGATGAAACCTGGCTTGCGTGGGAACATGCCTTTCCAATCTCTCTCTCACTTCCACTGCGTGAAACTGCGTATCGCGGAACACCTGTTGCTGCTGTATTTGAAAATCTTTTACCAGATTCAAATCTATTACTTCGACGTATTGCCGAAAAAGTCGGCGCACACGGTACAGATGCCTATAGCCTTCTATCTGCCATCGGACATGACTGTGTGGGTGCACTCCAATTCGTCGCTGAGGGAATAGCCCCGAACACCGATAGCACGGCCATTTCGGGTGAGCCTGT
>MGRI01000028.1:21887-31562 GCA_001798105.1 Deltaproteobacteria bacterium RIFCSPHIGHO2_02_FULL_40_11 | reverse complement strand
CACCCCTGGGGTTGAATCGAAGCGATGACTTTCGTATTTCAGTGGCGGGAGCACAGGAAAAAACAGCGCTTTTGTGGCATCAGGGGCAGTGGTTGAAACCACATGGGACAACGCCAACATCACATATTCTTAAACCACAAATTGGACAATTGCCCAATGGAATTGATCTCTCCAACAGTGTTGAAAACGAGTTTTACTGTTTAAAGCTGATGGAAGCATTTGGCCTCCCTGTTAACCCAGTAGAAATTCAAACATTTGGCAAGATAAAAGCCCTTGTCATTCAACGCTTTGACCGCAGATGGACAAAAGACGGACGGCTGCTCCGCTACCCCCAGGAAGATTGCTGCCAAGCTCTATCCATACCCCCCACCCAAAAATACCAAAGCGATCATGGCCCCGGCATGGTGGATATCTTGAATCTACTCAAAGGCAGCGACCGCCCGACGGAGGATCAAACGCTATTTCTCAAAGCACAAATCTTATTTTGGCTGATCTGTGCAACCGATGGACATGCAAAAAATTTTAGTATTTTTTTGAGGCCAGGTGGGCGTTACGCACTTACCCCTCTTTATGATATTTTAACAGCGCAGCCAAGCCTGGATGCTCATCAGATTAAAAGAAAACAAATGAAACTTGCGATGTCGGTGGGGAAAAACAATCACTATCGGATCGATGAAATCTATAGCCGTCACTTCGTTCAAACCGCCCATCAAGCAGGACTATCCAAAATACTCGCACACACAACGCTTGAAGAAATCTCTGATACGGCCCAAAATGCTCTACAAAAGATAGAAAATATTCTACCCAAAGGATTTCCCGAAGAAATACATACGTCTGTCAGCAAAGTGATCAAAGAAAGGCTCAAGAGGATCTAACTCACAAACAAAAAAGCCTGTCTTTCAACAGGCTTTTTCGAATTGGTTGCGGGGGTAGGATTTGAACCTACGACCTTCAGGTTATGAGCCTGACGAGCTACCAGGCTGCTCCACCCCGCGATATAAGTGACGTAATTTGTAACAATCGCTCCTCTGAAAGTCAAGTTGCATTAAAAGAAAATGAAAGAAAAATTAATTTTTGATTTTGGGTCTTTTAGATCTGAATGCTCCATGGTAACATATAAGAAGTTGAACGTTTGTGGATTTTTTCATGACCTATATCTTTTATACATAGCACGTAAAGGGAGTTTGCGATGGACGAGCATTCCAATACAATTTTTTATACTTTACTCTTGATGGTCATTGTTTTTGCGACCGTCTTGGTTTTTAAGGGCGACTTTCGGCCTGAAAAACAAGAGCCCGCGCTCACCCAAGAAGACTCCAGACAAGAACAAATTGCCCAAAAGAAAAAACATAAAATAGAATGGGAAACTTCCAAAATACCCCAAAGACAACCTGCTGCCACACCCACAGACATCGCAAAAGCCGAAGCTCCCAAAGAACCTGAAATTATCGATAACCGCGGCCTCATTGAAACCGAAGTTCAAATTGTAAAAGACGAGCTGGGCAGAGAAATTATTGCAGATGATATTATTGTTTCTGTCGATATGGGAACGGGGAAAACCCAACTCAATGCGCTCGAAAAAAACTATCCCATTCAATTGGAATATTATGATCCAGGTCTTGGCGTTGCCAAATTTAAAATTTTATCCGGCGCGAGTCTATCGAGAACCGAAATTCAAACCCTCATGCAAAAAGAAAATTCTTTCGTATCCTCTGCACAATCGAATGCACTGATGGAAACGTTTGATTTTTTAGATGAGGGACATGCCGTAACCAGTGAAGGGGAAAAGGTTCTCTTTGCTGGAGCTTCGATTCAAAACCCCCAGTTTGTAGACCTTTTATCTCCAGAGATCTCTACAAAATTTTTATGGTACCTTGCAAATGGAAATACACAAAGATCCCCTTCTAACTACTCCATGTACTATCTTCCAACTTTTCTTGGACTCCCCCGAGTAACCATGACCCAAAATATGGACCTATTTGGCGGCCTCTATGCAATGCAAACCTATTTTTTTACAGATCAAACTCACGCCTTTCTTTGGGATAACCAGGTTTCTTGTGGCGAAGGATTGATTGCAGTTGTCGATAGTGGCTTTGATCCGTACCACCCAGACTTAAAAGACAATTATATGATCGGCAAAACTTTAGCCGGACAAAATATCACCCATAATATTAATTGCAACGTTTCAAACTCTCCCAGTTCTTTTTTAAGCTCTGATCAGGCCGCGTGTTATGATCCGGGGGAACATGATGCATTGCTCCAAGACTTGGCTGCACAAACAGATAGAAAACGCACTGAAGGAACGATGAGCCACGGACACCAAGTGGCAAGCATTATTGCTGCAAAGCATAATAATTTTAACAATGGAGGACCCAGTGCAGGCCTTTGCCCCCGCGGAAAAATTATTCCAATTGTTATGGGAAGATTACAACGCGATGGCAACAATGTTCGATATGTGTTTACAGACGTGGATGGCGCCTATGGCATTAAAGCCGCAGTAGATGCTGGCGCTAAAGTGATTAATACAAGCTGGGGAAATAAAACTGTAGAGAATTGGAGAGACCTTCGCTGCGATGGCAAGGCCTATCCCGCACACTGTGCTTTGGTCAGAGCCATTAAATATGCAGCAGCCCGTGGCACCTTGATTGTAACTGCAGCAGGAAATTCCTATGACGATTTAGATAAAGTGCAATACGCCCCTCCCAGCCTTTCACATTATCCGGATCCCGAAAATGAAGGGCAATACATTGGTTTTGATAATGTGATTTCCGTTGCAGCCTATGGCCCTGATGGAAAACTTTGGGTAAAACGCGACAGTGTTGGAAACCGAGATGTGGAGTTTTCAAAGAGCAATCATTATGGCTCAAATTATGGACGACATACGGTCGATATTGCTGCACCTGGTGAATTTATTTATGTTCCCAGTTTTTCATCTGAGTTTATTTATAGTCATATGAACTATACCCTCCCCACGCCATCGTACGTTCCATTTCTTGTATCCCAAGAAGGCACATGGGCTGTGGGAACATCTGTCGCGGCCCCCATGGTCACAGCCATTGCAGGGATGATGTATCGAGAACTTCCAAGTTATTCTGATACGCCGAGTCTACCGTATACACATAATATGGCAAAAGCCATTAAAGATAAATTCTTAACCGCCTATGGGCTGATTTGCGACGCAAGATATCAAATGAGAGGTTCTTGCCTTAATGCAGCGGCAGCACTTTTTGCAATGAAAGAAAAAACTAAAACCATAGAAATTGCAATGCTCGATAAAAGCTTTTTAGATACATTTTCTGGCCTAGAAGATGCTCAAAGCGGCCCTGATCAAACTGGAAGTAGCGATGACTCTGGGTCCACAGGCCTTTCCAGTGAAAGCTCTGGTGGCAGCGCAGGCGGTGGTGGCGGCGGGTGTGGATTTATTGATCCATCGAGTGGCAATGGTCCGCAGGGCGGATTTCCAATTTTCTTTTATTTAATCCCTCTTTTACTTTTTATCAGACGAAGAAAGTGGGCTATGCAACAATCGCATATCCGCCGTCGACAATAATGGTCTGCCCATGAATCATCTCACTCAAATCGCTACATAAAAATAAAGCAGTACTGGCAACATCTTGGGGCGTAATGAGCCTACCCGCTGGCGTTTTTTTCGCAGAATTTTCTAAGAGTTCTTCGCGATTTGGAAAATGTTTCAGGGCATCTGTATCCACCACACCTGCAGAAATAATATTTACATTAATTTTTTTAGGCGCCAGTTCGATTGCCAAATGCCGGGCGACAGATTCCATCGCCGCTTTCGATGCACCGACCAACGTATAATTGGGAATCGCCCGAAAAGCACCCATCGAAGAAATGCCAATGATTTTCCCCCCGTTTTTCATCAGTGGGACAGCATGTTGGGCGAGTGCCAAAAGTGAATAGCTATTAATGTCCAACGTCCACTGCCAATGATGATGGGTTAATTCCATGGTGGGTTTCAAAACACCCGAAGCAGCGTTACTCACAACAATATCTAAACTGCCCCACTCTTTTTTGAGCGTTTCAAACATCGATACAATATCTTCAGGTTTGCCAACATTTGCTTTTAAAAGAAGGGGAGATCCCTCGCCTTCGGCTCGGGATGACATAATTTCTTCCGCCGTTTCTTCGACAGCTTTTTTATTCCGAAAATAATTAATGGCAACCTGACAGCCTGCCTTTGAAAGGGTCAGCGCAATGGCTCGGCCGATGCCCCGAGAGCCACCGGTAATCAATGCTTTTTTTCCTTTTAAATCAATCATTCATCCACCTTTTATTGACATTTATATCTTAATCTCTATCATCACACCTATGTCTGTCAACTTTAACTACATTGAAAAATTATCGGAAAACACTTTTCTTTTTAAACATTTAAAACAACCTTATTTATATCTTGTCATCGAATACAAAACAAAATCGCCTGCCTTTTTTAAGGAAGCTTCCCAAACCCTAAACATTCAAAACACCGTCACTTTAAAAATGATCAGGAACTATGCCAACCCCTCTTCTTTTTTAGAAAACCAGGCGGCGATGCCCTGGGGTGCCTATGTGGCAACGCTCCCGCAGCAAGACAATATTTATCATTTTGTATATGAAGTCGAAGATCCCCAAACCCAACGCATTGAAAACACACTTTTAGAAAACCTTTTTCAACATCAAAAAATAGAATTCTTTCAAAATTCTGTTTTTACAGACCCCATCAAGAATGTTTTAACCACCAAAGAAAGGCTGGGAACCTACCAGGATTATCGTCTGAAAAACAAAGATCCAAAAATAAAAGTAAACGTCCAACAAAACGAAGGCTTTGTCCTCGATCTAACCCCTATGTGCACAGAATACATTCTTTTTAAAGACCACTTTGAATGCACCCCTCTTTTAAAAGAAAGAAACCCCATTCGTGCACGTTTTACAGATCCCATGCAGGCGATTTCCATTCGAGACATTCACCTCAATCAAGTTTTTCAAATACGTTCCCCAGTAACGTCTCTTTTGGCAAAGCATCTTCAAATTATCGATGCCAAAGAAAATGTGTTAAAAACCTATGAAATTCTAATTCGAAATGGCAGATCCCAAGAATCCAATTGGGATCAAAATACCCCACACCCCTTTACCACACAGATCCCCATTGAATTTAAAAATTTGAGCCAAATTATAAAATTAAATTTTCTAACCCATTATCATGCAGACTATGACCACTTTTGGGGAGAACGTAAAAACCACACAAAGGATGAACTGCCTTTAAATTTATACTGGGCCAAAACATTTCAAAAAACAGGATGGGTGGAATCCTGCTTTCAAAGCTATATCTATCGAACGCATGGCATGATTTCAAAAAACTATTACCTGTACGAAAAAGATCCTATGTACTCGGAATGGTTTCATTTGTATCTTACAGGGAAATTGGAGCACCCGCTTCTTTTAGACACGATCAAAACCCAAAAAAACCTAATTCAAGCAAAGCCCAAAACCCTTTGGTCGTTGGAAGATGCCGCTCTATGCTTAAATACAATCTATGTATATGAAAAAGAAAAAACAGAAACTTTTCAAAAAGAAGCACTAGAATGCCTGGATTTTCTTTGTGAACGCCTAAAAACCTCTCCAAAAGCCACCGTGTTCTACCCCAAACATTCTCAATTTCAAATGGAACCTGTGTATGGCATTGGCCCGCAGGGGCTGGCTGTTCTTGCCCTTTGGAAAGGTTTTAAAGTTTTTGGAAATACCAGCTATGAAATCGCTGCGCGTAAACAAATGGAATTTCTTTTAAAAACGTATCCCATTGAAAAACAAGTTTTTGCGCCCCATCCCCATGACCCCCATGCTTTAGTGTATACGGCCCAAGCGCTTAAAATTTTGAGTCAACACGATGAAAGCTTTTCTGCTTCTTTTCAAGAAGCTAAAAACCGCATCCTGACATGCTTTCAAACAGAACTGCCCCACCTCGACCTGGCAATCCAGGCAGATCTTCTGGAGCTTGCCCTCAACGGATTTTATTTTTATTTTGAATGAATCAGATGAAACACCCTTTAAAATTCAATATTCATTTACGAGAACCCTTCAGTGGATTCCTGAGTGTCATCAGTTTCGGACTGGCCATTGCTGCTTTGGTCATCATGGTGGTGGCTGCCACACGCAATCGAGATGCGTGGGCCATTGTTTCTGTTTCCATTTTTGGAACCGGACTTATTTTGCTCTATATCTCAAGTTCTTTGTATCACCTGCTGCCCCTGGATGAAAAAGGGCTTCGCATTTTGCGAAAGCTGGATCATATGATGATTTTTGTACTCATTGCAGCAACCTATACGCCTTTTTGTCTCATTGCCTTACGCGGCACTTTGGGCTGGAGTTTGTTTGGGGTCATTTGGACGTTGGCCCTTGCAGGTATTATTTTAAAATCATTTTACATCCATGCCCCAAGATGGCTGTCTGCCATCATTTACATCGGAATGGGATGGATCAGCGTCATTGCAATTGTGCCCTTACTCAAGATCATTGCGCTGGGAGGTATTCTTTGGCTGGCTGCAGGGGGCTTGCTCTATACCATCGGTGCACTCTTCTATGCTGCGAAATGGCCCGACCCTTTTCCCACCATCTTCGGCGCACATGAAATTTGGCACCTCATGCTGATTGCTGCTGGCTATTGCCATTTTTGGTCTGTTTACAAATATCTGTTATAAAAATAAATAAACGTCCATCCATTTCTCTCGTCTAATAAGATGAATGCACAATCGAAGGTATCGCTGTTCCATCCTTGTATTCCTGTGTACACTTTATTTAGGAAGTTTCACAGCGTGCAACCCTTTGCTTAATTTTGGGACTATCGTACAAGGAAGATTTTATCGTTCCGCACAACCCGATCGAGATGATCTTAAATACTATGCAAAAAAATATAAAATTCGCACAATTTTAAATTTACGATTTCAAAGAAATATTGAAAGCTTTGAAGTAAGTTTTGCAAACAAAAAAGGAATTCAATTTATCTCAATTCCTATGGATCCAGATGAACCCCCTACACCTGAACAACTTAACCAATATTTTGATCTTCTTTTAAATGGAGAAAACTACCCCATTTGGATGCATTGTAAAGGCGGTGCAGATCGGACTGGAATCATGGCTGCGCTCTACCGCATTGAGTTTCTGGGCTGGTCCAAAAACGATGCGATTACAGAAATGATCAGTTTTTTTCACTTTCCACCCGCACACCCCAATTTAATAGATTTTATACACGCATATGATTCTATCTCAAAAAAGTAACGGCTGTAAGGGATGATTGGATAATTTCAACCATCTGGACTTACCCACCTTTTTGTTAGATTGTTAATGGCATTTTTAAAAAGTGTTGAAAATCATCTGCTCCGCTTATTATTTGGCGAAGCAATACTAAAATCATCTGGATTTAAAATACCAAGGGTAGCATCTTTGGGTGCATCATCTGCCGACGAGCATTCCTCGCCCAATGAAATCAATGCCAAGCCAGCCATGGGTAAATACCAATTATTATAACGAGGACCCGCCATCCCCCCACTTTGTAAGCTGTGAACATCGGGACCTCTTAACCTTATTTCTTGATTTACTTCTTCATGTAAGTGAGCCAGAAGCACTGCTTGGATTCTTTTTTTAATTTTCACTAATTTCCCTTTTTCTTCTTCACTTGCGCTTTTCATCAATACTTGTATGGCCGCTGTAGCATAAGGAACTGTGGACATATAAAAATAAGGAGCGAGACCTTGAGGTCCTGCATGTGCTGTTTCTCCAGGAGAGCCATGTCGATCCATATGTCCTGCAAATACAGGGCCATAAATTGCGTAACTGTCTAAACTTTGAATCAGATTTTCGCGCGCAGTTAAAATATTGCTTTTGAGGGATTCATCAGGGTCGTTAGTAGTATTCATGAGATCCTGATTCATTTTATAATGCGCAAGCCAATAGGGGACCGCGCGCGGAGTCGATCCAAAAGTCTCAGTACCTCCAAACCCTATTCGAGTCCCCTGAGAGGGTGTTCGAATAATCTTGTCCTCTTCTTTAGAATAAACATACTGCTCCTCTTCAAATCGAGTAGGGCGTATGGTGGGGTCATAACTTACATGTGTTGGGTTATGACGTGAATAGGCATTATCAAAATAGTCCCACATATCATGATCAATGTCTTGTCTATTTAAGGGGAGCATCGCGGTCGACAATGCATACGTATTTAGAAAACTACCCCATCTTCCTGCTGTAAGATGGGGAGCCTTATTGATCGTATTTTTAAGAGAAAGCTCCGTTTTTTCAAGAAGTCCCATTATTTTTTTTCTCGCTTCTTCAGATAGATTCGAGTTTTTTAAAAGCTCTCTAAAATACTGAATCGAGTATAGCTTTCCATAAACAGCTTCGGGATCTTCTTGTTGTTCTTGTAGGGATTCGTTTATCCGAACAAAGGTATTGTGTAGTTTGTATAAAGCTTGAAAATCTGATGGAGAGCTGTCACACCCCTGTGGTATTTGCTCAACCGGAATATCAGAGATCAATCGATTTTTGTACTCATTTGCAAATGGGCAAAATGGAGCCGCTTTCACCATAAAATAAGCCCCCAAACTTTGTTCAGCAAATCTAGCCGCACGAACATGTCTCCCTGGCTTCCACTCATGAACTTCACTTGCAATCTTACAGATGGATTCACACACATTTGTAGGAGGAGGTTCTATCTGAGCTTCTAATAGTTTTGCTTCAATGGTTTTTGCTTGTTCGGTGGTAAGGTCAGGGTGAAGTTCTTCAAATGCGATCAGCGCAGATACCCTTTCTGAACGGTTTTTGCTGTTTAAATAAGGGATTATTTTTTCAATCACCTTAAAACTGTCCCCTCGATGAATCCAAGTCAGCGCCTGGATAGAGCCCACTCTTGCGTTTGGATCATCAATAGCATTTAACAAGTCATCAAATGCTCGAGCTCCATAACGTCCTAACCTACCCAGGGCCCTTGCTGCACGGTTTCTTAAATACGGAGGATCTCCACCCATCAAAAAGTTTCTTAAGAATGGCAGTGCATCATATGAAAGAGGCCCGAGCTGGTCAAAAAAATCAAAAGATTTTTCAAGCTCATCTCTAGTCACATTTTCTGACTGAATCTTATCTAGAATACTTTGAGTAACTTTTCTGGCAAAGACTTGATCATTTTGAACGAGCTTTGTTAAAGCCTCTGTTGCAATTCGGCTTGAATCATAGGTGTCGTGTCCATACATGATATCTCTTAAAATAGGAATTGTTTCTTGAGAAAGTGAAGGCAAATGTCCAGCCAGTTTAATGGCATGTGTGTAATCATCTCCTTTTTTCTGAAGTGCCATTAATATTTTTTCTTTTTCCTGTTGAGGAAGCGTTTCGTATTTTGAAAGTGCCTCCCTTGCGTTCTCCGGCATATCATCGTTGTATGAATCTTCATGAAGTGCCATTTCTACAAGCGAAGCAATGAATGCGCCACTATTTGGATCGTTTTTAAAAAGTGTATCTAATGCAAGTTTTCGCACGTCGTTACTTTTTTGCTTGTCATTTAAAATAGCTAAGATGGAAGGCATGGCAGAGGAAGCATTTTTACCTAAGGCATACAAGAAAGAGAGCGCGACTTCATTTTTATTCTCTCCGTCGGGCATGTACCGGTTCCCTTCTCTAGAGGGTATTTGTGCCATT
>MGRI01000028.1:21722-21808 GCA_001798105.1 Deltaproteobacteria bacterium RIFCSPHIGHO2_02_FULL_40_11 | reverse complement strand
ATAGATGCAATGTTTTTTCTCGAAGCTTAGAATTGTATGTTGCGACGTTTAAAAGGCGGGTAAATAAGCGAGGCATTGTTTTTTCG
>MGRI01000028.1:21452-21645 GCA_001798105.1 Deltaproteobacteria bacterium RIFCSPHIGHO2_02_FULL_40_11 | reverse complement strand
AAGTTTTTTAGCCAAAAGCGCTTTATAATGTTTATCCTCAGGGCGAATCTTACTTGTAATGGCACTGATATCCTTTAAAATAGACTCTTTTTCCCATTTATTTAATCCGGGTTTAAAATAGCGTTGAAATAAATCATCCAAAAAGGGCGATGCTACATGACCATACTGAGATATTGTATCTAATATCTCGCTT
>MGRI01000028.1:19150-21353 GCA_001798105.1 Deltaproteobacteria bacterium RIFCSPHIGHO2_02_FULL_40_11 | reverse complement strand
TGAACTTCTTCATTAGGATCATACAAAGACAGTTTGAGAACGTTCATATTTCCTGGGTACTTTCTTTTTTTTGAACCTAAGGCTTGTGCGGCATATTTTTTTACTTTTGCTGAAGAATTCGTTTTTAGAATTTTTCGAAAAAAGCGATCTCCAGAACTCCCCGAATCTCTAAATTGATCTGCATACGCATATAAAAAATCATCCTGTGTATTTTCATGGAATATGGATTGATGCAAGTGGTCAGCGATCTTGGGATACTTTTGACTCATCTCAACGAGTGTTCTGATTATGCCTCGAATCCGTCTAGATTCCTCATTACCCAAATTATTTTTTGAAAAATGTGGTTTCAGTTTTTCAATAAGCTCAATAGCAGCTTGTTCCGTGCGAGAATCAACTGGCAGATTATCCAAGCCAACTGAAATATTTTCTAAAGTTTCCAGATTGCTTTCGCCCCTTATCGTTTGGATATAGACGGGAAGATTGTGAGAACTATGTGTCCTCGCAAGGGCTGCGATCGTCAACAATCTGATTTCAGGATTTTCTTCAGAAGAGAGTAGTTGATGTAATCTTTCTTGCACGTTGCCAGACGGTTCACCCATTTGAATTAAAGGCATCACACGATCCGTTAATAAAGATATTTTTTTATCTTCGTCTGGTAAATGTTTAATTCTGCGAAAGAGTTCATCAAATACTAATTGTTTTAAGTGGGGGTTTTCATGAATAGATTGAAGTACGGGACTTCGATAGTCATAAGAGTCATAAGAGTCCCAATAGTTTACAACCTGAGAAACCTCCGCTTCGGTGAACGATTTTTGTGCTGAAATTTGTTGGATAGCTGCCTGTATGTCAGCATCGAATGGAGAGTTAAATGCCTCAAATGCCCCACTTTCAGCAATCAACGCCATGGGGAAAAAACATAATAAAAGTAATATGGTAATATTGTGCTTCACCACATAGACTTATCGGTATTTCATGCAGAGTTTATTAGGCGTCTAAGTGCTTAAAGCATGGGTATCGTGGTTTTAAATCTTGATCTATACAAGGGCATATGTTACTATATATAGGTATATTTTTATAAATACCTCTTATAGGTAACATATATGGCTAAAACAAAAAAAGATGCTGTACTTGAACTCGTACAAAAAAAGGGGGTGGTTCGTCCAAAAGACCTTGTCAAAAGAGGCATTGCCAAAGTGTATCTTTATCGGCTGTGTAAAGAGGGAAAGCTAGAATCTAAAGAAAAAGGCCTTTATACGCTTCCACATGTTGACTTTGGTAAAAACCAAAGCCTGGTTGAAGTTTGTTCAAAAGTAGAAAAAGGGGTCATTTGTCTTATTTCTGCACTCAGTTTTCATGAAATAACAACACAAACTTCTCCTGAAATTTGGATTGCTATCGGAAATAAAGATCATACCCCACAGCTTAAAAACATTCGTCTTCGGATTGTTCGATTTTCTGGGGAAGCACTCAATTTTGGAATTGAAATACATGCCATTAAAGGAGCTCCTATTCGGGTTTATTCTATTGCAAAAACCGTGGCTGATTGTTTTAAATACAGAAACAAAGTTGGGATTGATGTTGCTATTGAAGCCCTTAGAGAAGCTTGGCAGCAGAAAAAATGTACCATGGATGAACTCTGGAAATATGCAAAAATTTGTAGAGTCAGTCGTGTCATGAAACCTTATATGGAAATGCTTGAATGAAAAATAAAACACCTAAAAACATAAGTGCATCTATCAGACAAAGACTTCTTAATATTTCTAAAGAAAAAAAGGAAGACTTTGGTCTTGTTTTAACTCGTTATGCGCTTGAGCGCTTTTTATATCGATTGGGAAAATCCAGTTATAAAGATTCATTTATTTTAAAAGGAGCCCTTTTATTTTGGGTGTGGGGAGAAAATTCATACCGCCCGACACGCGATGCTGATTTTTTAGCACATGGGGATGACTCTTTAGATCATCTTAAAAAAGTGATTCAAGAAATGTGTACGATTGAGGTTTCGGATGATGGGATGTTCTATTTAGCAAATACTGTTCAGGTTCTACGTTTAAAAGAAGGAGAAGAGTATCAAGGAGCCAGAGTTACATTTGTTGGAAAGCTTACAGAAGCCAAAATTGCGATGCAAATTGATATTGGCTTTGGAGATGTGGTGACCCCAAAACCAAAAGAAATTACATATCCAACACTTCTAAAAATTGAGCCA
>MGRI01000028.1:9195-19137 GCA_001798105.1 Deltaproteobacteria bacterium RIFCSPHIGHO2_02_FULL_40_11 | reverse complement strand
CGTATCCACAAGAAACCGTAATCTCTGAAAAACTTCAAGCCATGGTGATGCTTGGCATTGCCAATAGCCGCATGAAGGATTTTTATGATATTTGGCTTATGTCAAATCAGTTTGCTTTTGATGGAGCTTTACTTTCCGAGGCCATTCAAAAAACATTTGAACGCAGAAAAACAGAAATTCCAAAAAAGCTTCCATTTGCATTGACAGCTGAATTTTACGACACACCCATTAAACAAAGCCAATGGAGTGCATTTATACAAAAAAATAAATTGGTTCCCGATGGTAGCATTAAGTTTTCTGAAACAATCAATCAAATTAAAAGATTTCTCATGCCTTTATTGGAAAGTTTGACTCAGGAAAAAGAATTTAAAAAGAAGTGGGTGCCTAACAAAGGGTGGCATACTTAAAAAAATAAAAACATCTGCTTCGCCCAGACTAGAGTACCTAAAATTTTCTCGCTTCATGCTCTGATACATCTTATGTTTCGCGATCGACGAAAAACTCTGACTGTGCTATGAATTTAATATGCCGAAAGATGATTCTCTTAAAGATTTTATTCTTGATCAGCTAATGGATCTTCCTCAACTGGCCGCTTCTTCAATGTTTAGTAGCTGGGGGCTTTATTCTGATAATATTTTCTTCGGCATCATTAATAATGGGCATATTTATTTTAAAACCAATGGTGTCACTTCTCAAAAATATAAAGAACAAGGGATGAAAGCTTTTCAACCCTCTGCCAAGCAGAAATTAAAGAATTATTTGGAGGTACCAGGGGATATTATAGAAAATTCAGATGAGCTTTTAACATGGGCCAAAGAAGCCATTTCAGTTTGGGAACAAGACCATGAAAAATTATGAAAAGATCATCAAGACTTTGGGATTAGAACCTCATCCAGAGGGAGGATACTTCAAGGAAACGTATCGCTCTGATCTTTTAATTTCAAAAGAAGGACTTAAAAATATTTATTCTGGTTCCAGATGTGCATCAACTTTTGCCTATTTTATTTTAACAAACGACCAGCCAAAAAGTTTTTTGCATCAACTTAAAAGTGATGAGATGTTTCATTTATATGATGGTGGGCCTTTAGATGTCCTTCTTTTGTACCCCAATGGGGATGGAGCGATACAAACTTTAGGAAAAGACTTGGAAAAAGGAGAAAGGCCACAGACTCTTATTCCCAAAGGGACATGGTTTGGCGCTCTTCTTAATAGAAGTGCTTCCTATGCCCTTATTGGGTGCACCGTTTCCCCTGGATTTGAGTTTGAAGACTTTACGCTTGAGGTTCCAGAAGATTTAAAGGCTAAATATTCGGACTTTTCAGAAATGATTGAATCTTTGACCTTCAAAAAATAAGGCATCGACTACTCAAATTATATCTCACGTTGAACTTCAAAAATTCCGTAACTCGTAAGATAACGACGATTTTGAATTGTTCTCGATGCTGAGCCCTGAATAGCATCTTTGGTTTCGTCTAACACTCCCATAAGCGTAAAGGTAAAATACACATCTTGGGTGAGCTCATAGGCTGAAATATCGATATGGGTGGCATCTTCGCGTTCTTCTATCTTGAAATACGTAACATGCAATGTTGCATCGTTTGTTTGAGCTTCCACAAGGGTTTGCGTTCCTTCGGTTTTAATCGTAAGCATTAAATCGTAATGAAGACGTCCCTTGTCTAAAGAAATGGTTCCTTTCCACGTCCCATCGAGCGAAGAAGCCCAGCCGGAAAGACTGACAAAATAGATAAAAAAAACAAAAATTAACCCTTTTTTGATATTCATCACAACACCTCCTGAAACCTTCCTCTTTTTTTAACAAGTGGTGTCAGAGAAGTCAACGAAGACATAAAAAAAGGGGGCCAGGTTGGCCCCCTTTTTGGGTTTCTTTTTGTGGTAGATCCTTCGGCTACGCCACATGTGGCTTTGCCTCAGGATGACAACCTGGGTGAATTACATCATGCCACCCATGCCGCCCATTCCGCCCATGCCACCTGGCATTCCGCCTGGCATTCCGGCACCACCGCTATTCTTGTCTTCTGGTTTATCTGCAATCAATGCTTCTGTGGTCAGCATCAAAGATGCCACCGATGCTGCATTTTGAAGTGCAAAACGAACCACCTTGGTTGGGTCAATGATCCCTTGTTCTAAGAGATCACCATATTTTTCTGTGGCAGCGTTAAAGCCGAATGTAACTTTATCGCTTGCCAAGACTTTATCCACAACCACAGCACCGTCAAATCCAGCATTTGTTGCAATTTGACGAATCGGCGCTTCAATGGCCTTTCGGATAATGTCTACGCCCATTTGTTGCTCTGGATGATCTTTCAGATCTTTTTTCACTTGCTCCAAAGCATAGATGGTTCGAAGGTAAGCAATGCCACCTCCAGGAACAATTCCTTCTTCAACGGCAGCTCTTGTTGCATGCAATGCATCTTCAACGCGGGCTTTTTTCTCTTTCATCTCAATTTCTGTCGATGAACCCACGCGAATGACGGCAACGCCACCCACCAATTTTGCCAAACGCTCTTGCAGTTTTTCACGATCGTAGTCAGAGTCTGTTTCTTCAACTTGTTTTCTGAGTGTTTTGACTCTGGCTTCGATGTCAGACTTTCGTCCTTTACCATCGACTAAAGTTGTATTGTCTTTGTCGATCGTAACACGTTTGACTTGGCCTAAGTGGTTGAGTTCCACGTTTTCAATTTTAAAGCCTAAGTCTTCAGAGATAACTTGGCCACCGGTTAAAACGGCGATGTCTTCGAGCATAGACTTTCTACGATCGCCAAATCCCGGGGCTTTCACTGCAGCCGCTTTCATGGTGCCACGAATTTTATTCACGACCAAAGTTGCCAAGGCTTCGCCTTCAACATCTTCAGAAATGATTAAAAGTGGACGCCCACTTTGTGCAACTTTTTCTAACAAAGGTACCATGTCTCTTAAGCTAGAAAGTTTTTTGTCATAAATCAGCACATAAGCATCTTCCAAAACAGCTTCCATACGCTCAGGATCTGTCACAAAGTAAGGTGAAAGATACCCTCGATCGAATTGCATCCCTTCAACCACTTCTAACGTTGTATCCATGGTTTTGGATTCTTCAACCGTAATCACACCTTCTTTGCCTACTTTTTCCATGGCTTCAGAAATGATGTTTCCAATGGTCTCATCGCTGTTTGCAGAAATGGTTCCCACTTGGGCAATTTCTTTTTGATCTTTCACATCTTTGCTGAGTTTTCCAAGCGCTGCAACCACCGCAGTCACAGCTTTATCCACGCCGCGTTTTAAATCCATTGGGCTGTATCCTGCTGCCACAGCTTTGGTGCCTGCTTTAAAAATGGCTTGCGCCAAAACCGTTGCCGTTGTGGTTCCATCTCCAGCGACATCACTGGTTTTGGAGGCCACTTCTTTTAGCATTTGTGCGCCCATGTTTTCGAATTTATCTTCGACTTCGATTTCTTTTGCAACCGACACGCCATCTTTGGTTACCGTTGGGGCACCAAAAGATTTTTCTAAAATAACATTTCGGCCTTTTGGACCCAATGTTACTTTCACTGCGTTTGCTAAGATATCGACACCTCTTAAAATGCTTTGTCTAGCATCTTCACTAAATTGGATAATTTTAGCCATAATTGATTTCCTCCTTGATTTCTAATTTATTATTGAACAACGCCTAAAACATCTTCTTCACGAATAATGAGATGTTCTACGCCATCCAACTTAAATTCCGTTCCTGAATATTTTGAAAAAATGATACGTTCACCGACTTGAACGCTCAAAGGTTGTTTTTTCCCACTTTCAAGTGCTTTGCCGTCGCCCACTGCGACAACTTCAGCCTCTTGTGGCTTTTCTTTTGCTGTATCGGGAATAATAATCCCGCCTTTTGTTTTTTCTTCCTCATCAACACGTTTGACAAGGATACGATCTCCTAAAGGTTTAAATTTCATATTGTTATCTCCTTTTATTTTAAAAGATTTTTTAGGTGCCCCCCTGAATACAGGAAGACCTTTCACCTAAACATCGGGTGTAATATAGTCAGCACGGATGAACTGTCAAGGGGGTAAAAGAGCGAGACTTTACGCATACTTACAAATATGCTACACATAGGCCCCATGGGAAAAAAGAAGTCACTGCCCTCTCTCGCAGACCCCCTTCAGCGCTACATTGCTGAAGCCAGTCAATACCCTCTTTTAAGTAAAAACGAAGAACATGACTTGGCCATTCGTTACTTTAAGCAGGGCGATATTGAAGCTGCCCATAAATTGGTTACTGCAAACTTGCGCTTTGTCATTAAAATTGCCTATGAATACGCCAAGTATGGCTTGCGGCTGATCGATTTGGTTCAAGAAGGCAATATTGGCCTCATGCGCGCTGTAAAATCTTTTAACCCTTATAAAGATACACGCCTCATTACCTATGCCGTGTGGTGGATTCGCTCCTACATTCATGACTATATTCAAAAAAATTGGAGTCTGGTAAAAATCGGCACCACACAAGCCCAGCGTAAACTTTTTTATCAACTTCAAAAAGAAAGAGATGAACTTGCAAAATATAATATTCAAGAAACGCCCAAGCTTTTGGCGGACAAATTAAATGTCAAAGAAGAAGAAGTCGTTGAAATGCAAAAACGCATGAAGTCTCGCGATTTGTCTTTGGATGCCCCCATTGGAGATGAAGACAAAAGCACACATATTGATTTTGTTGCAGATGAATCTGGGCAAGTTGAAGAAATTTTATCTGAAAAAGAAGAAGAACATCTCATGATGATTCGCATGAAAAAATTTGAACACAGTTTAAAAGGCAGGGACCTTTTTATTTATCAAAAAAGATTGATTTCGGATGCACCCATGAGCCTTCAAGAACTTGGAGACCATTTTGGAGTTTCCAAAGAACGCGCACGTCAATTGGAAGAACGCATTAAAAAGGGTTTAAAACAGTTTTTACTGGGGAAACACTAACCGCAAGAATTCATCTGTTTGTCCTTTCGGACCATAATCGTGAAGATGCGGATCCGGATTTTTAGGCTGCACCCCTTTTAAAACAATGTCCATGAGCGCTTGCTGAACATCTTCTTTTGTAATGGCCTCTACCTTGTGATCCAATCCCGCGTCCATTCTTCTTTCGATGGCAAGATTGATCGCGCGCATTTTAATATCCAAGAAAAAAGATTGTTCAATTTCAAACATTTTAAATTGAACGTCTCTTTCAGACAGATCTGACGCACGCCCAGGCTCGCCTTTTTCCATTTTTTCTTGAAGCAGTCTGTTTTGCGCCATGCGATAGCGCGCCGTATAATGGGCCACATCGCTTAAGCCTGCCACTTTGGAAAGCACGGAATCATGTGAAAGTGTCATGAGCACATAATAGGCATCAAACTTTGCCATGGCCCGCCCCAAAGGCCCACCATAGCCCACCCATTGTCCCCACCACAGGGATTGAAATCTGTGTGTTTCAATATTTCGAATCACAAACGCCAAAAGCTGGGTTTCATTTAAAAGATCATCCACATTTTCAAAAAGTTTTCCATTTTTAAAAACGGTGAATTCTGGGCCAAACATGTTTTTGAGTGCTTGAATGGTTTGGGGCATGCTTTCATGAAAAGGAACTTCACTTAACTTTGTGGCTTTTGATTTTTTTAATGCCACGAGCACATCTTCAAAAATGCGAATCTTAGACAGCAAGGCTTGACGATCCTCTGTTACAATCTTGCCCAAAGATTCAGGGGTGAGTTTTTCAAATACCCATTTTGCTTTTTCCCCTTCCGCTTCTGGCCGAACGCGTCTTAAACTTCCCAGATATAAATTCTCATTCACATGTTTCGGGATTTTTAAACGTGCCACATTGGCTTCCAGACTTTCAGCCGTTTCCACCCAAAGCGGAAGTGTTTTTCCATATTGCGCTTCATGACGTGCCAGATCGCGTTGTAAGATTTTAAGATACCGCGCCATATACTTTTCTAAGACCTCAACAGGGTTTTGGGTGCGCATCGGGCGTGTCACTTTCCCTCGCACCAAGTTTCCCAAAAAAGGCCTTACATTGAGCGCCCATTTTTCGAGTGCCTCATCTAAATGTTGAATTGTCGCCTTTTGAATCCATTTGGGATGAAAGACCGTAACATCTTTTGGAATCCCCTTTTGATACGACCCATAGCGCGCAAAAAAGTTTTTCCAAAACGTAATCCGACGCGCAAACATATTTTCCTGGTTTGGAATATTTAATCTGGAAACAGCCTGGGCTGTTCTTGCTTTTTGCGCCCATTCAAATTCTGTACTTAAAAGCTGATACTGCCCGTAGCGAAACATATTTCGAAAGAAAGAAAAGAAAACGGGGGCCATCACAATCAAGCCGGCCTGATGGGTTAAAAAGAGTTGAGTTCTACTTTGAAATAAGAATTTGACAGGTCTGCCCTGAACCTTTCGGTCTGAAGTCTCTTTGTCTCCAACCCCCTGCCGAAAGGCAATCATATCTCCCAAAGTCACAGGTCCTGAAGTCGAATACGTTGCAACTTTTTGATAATTTTCAAAAGCTTCAATATACGAATATTCATTCCAAAAATAGCGCTTATAATCTCTTGCGATCCAATACATCGCAGGCACAGACATCATGAGGCCAAACCAGTCTGCAACAAATCGAATACCCGCCCCCACACGTGGAATGTATCTTCCTCCCAAAAACCAGGGCATTCTGCCATAGCTACTTAAAGGCCCTGCTAAAAAATGAATGGCAATCATGAGCATAAACCCAGTGCCAATGGTTTTTTCAAAGCGAGAATGGTCTAAAGCAACTTCCAACTCTTCAATGACCGCATCATTCACTGCTTCAAAGGACTCATGCACATCCTCGTCTTTTAAGTGCCCCAGTGACTGGGTTCTAAAACTGGTATTTGTAAATAAATGCTTCAAACCCGGCAATGTCTCGGGATCCAGGCTACAAAAACGCTCGACTTCTGATTTTGCCACGGTTTTTAAACGCCAAATGGCTTGTTGAATGAGATCTGCAGCTTCATTTGTCTGATTCTTTTTTTGAAGTTTTTGAATTTGAATGTACAAGGCATCTTCTTTTCCAAAAGCGTTAACAGGCATATTTAAAATCGGCGCATGCCCCATGAAGTTTTGGCGAACTCTTTTTTCAAATTCCAGTCGTTTCACTGGCGTTTCCACTAAAAATTGAAGGGGAAGAATTCGGTCTACTTTTAAAACCTGTACAATTTGATCCACTTCGTTTTTAATTTCATCGGAAACATTTTGGGATTCCGTTTTTTTCCATTCTCTGTATTTGTATTGTGCAGCGCGAAAGGTGCCATCTTCCACCTGCCACTGAGCTTCATCAAATTTGGGGTCTTTAAAAAAAAGTTTCTGAATGATTTCTAAAGTTTGTGGATGCGGTTCTTTACCCAACACAGCGTTTACTTCTGCTTCAAACATCGTACTTACAATTGAAAAATTCTGAGGTGTGTCTGAAATGAGAGGTAAAGATTTTCCACTTTTGAGCGTTTCAATATTTTGATCTTGGGTGCCAATGGCTTCTACGGTTTTTAAGATCACCTCTTCTAACTGCGCAATTTGATTCTGGGTCCGCCTTGCTTCCGACAATTCAGATGCTGCTTCCAAAGCACTTTCCTTTGATTTTAAAATGGCTTGTGTGAGCGCTTCAACCGCTGGTTCAAACAATTCTTTTTTACTTTGAACATAGGTTTCAACATAGGCAATCATTTGCTTTTTTTGGACTGGTGAAAGTTGAACCTGTTCAATGGGGAAATTCACTTTTTCAATAACAGACAGCAATAAAACAAGATTAAATTTCTGAAGCAACGCAGACACTTTTTCGCGTACAGCATTTTCAGAATTGGGCCAGTCAAACGGATTTTCATTTTGTTGATATAAAAACCATTGTAAGGCATCCCATCTGGCAGTTTCTCCTTCCACATGCCGATGAACCGTTTCAAATTTCAGATGGGCTTCAAAAAATCCCTGGGTGGCGTTTTCAACTTCTTCTGGGGTGTGATTTTCTTGAATCGACTGAAAAGCTTCTTTCCAAAAAGGTGTCAGCTCAATTATTTTTTGAACAAAATCTTGATCGATCAAATTGGGGATGATCATGTCAGGATTGAGCATCATCATGACCACGAGCTGCGTACGAAACAGCATTCTTTCTAAAGACAGTTTTCGCTCTTGAATGGCTCTCGGAACAATAAGCTCATGAAACGCATAAAACTGGTTTTTACAGGCTTTGGGTAAAATAGAAGCCCCATCGCCCCGCCAAACTTCATCTAACCCAATCCACTTTTGCACCCAGAGGTTGAGTGCCATGTGTTTTAAAATTTTCTTCCACCCCGCCTTGGTTTGAACCTGGGTGAAAGATTCCATTTCCAAATCCAAATCGTGCATTAAAGAGGGAATGATTTCATAAGTGCCCTCCCCCATACGAAGATCAAAAAAGGGTTCTTCCAGTGCAAATTGTCTAAAATAATGCATCCCATTTTCATTTAAAATCAGATGCATCGGACGCCAAACTTCAGGCGATTTTTCCAATGCCTGCACATGATGGGCCATATAGGCCCGCTTATAGGCCTCAAGCAATTTTTGATATCTCACAAATACAATTTGGCGACGATTGACGCCCATACTTTCAGACGTTTTAAAATTCTCTGTTATAAAATGTCGTCTAAAAAAAGGCATGTACACATGGGTTTTAAAATATGAAGACAGCTGATCTTGAAATTCTGCAACGTGGTCTTCAATGGATAACGCATCCCCGTCGATAATGGGCGCATTTAAAATTTGTTCTGTGAGTTCTTTTAAATCAAATAATTTTTCACTCAATTCTGTGAGTTTTTCGACATCCGTTTTGGCCTCAGCACTTAAGAGCTGAAGGCTTTCTGTGTATTTTTGAAAGGTTTGATAGAGACGGAAACGAGGACTATAGGTTGTTTCCAAAGGGGAAACTGGCGTATTTTCTTGAGCTTTGAGGATGGAATTTGGCCCCCAAACAAAGCTAAAAACAAGAATGTAAATGAGCCCCTTTTTTCCCCAACGCATAGGCTCAAAAAATAAGCAAAAACCGGACCAAAATCAGACAATGCACAAAATTATAAGTCATTGATATTACTTATAAATAATAGATGGTCTCGGAAAACAAGATGTCAAAAAGTGTATATTTTTTGGACAGCCTTAGAAGCATACACAATCATTAATAAACGCCGGGTGAATATCCCTCAAGCTGCTGTTCACAGGTTCGCGCACCATAGAATACCTTTGTTTCATAAAGGCCAAATTGAAACCAGGGTTTTCGGACAAAGTCGTTCCAGTTTTGTTGGAGTAACAAGAGATAACGCTCGCCAATGAGAAGAATAAAACGATCCCCTAAATTAATGAAGCGAAGACTATCTTGAAGCGGTTGAATCATCTGGCCCGGTTCGGGTACTTCAATTTTATTGGCTTCAAACTCAAGAAGTTTTAAAACAGAATTGTATAAAATGCCTTGTAAACTTTGAACCTCAATCGTCCATTCAGATTCTAAATATTTTGGATCAGAAAAAATAAGTGTGAGGCGATATTCGAAACTTAAACCATGATGTCGTTTTGCAACCACCATTTTTGAATTTCGATCTGAGAGTGAAATGTTATTTTGGCCTTTCCGCTGAAAAGAAATTTCTTCTGATTGCGCAGAAAGTTCTTCCCCAAATTGATTCAAGGCTCGAAACAAAACAGCTTGTGGGGAATCGGTTTGAGAGGACCATCCAAATCGAATATGCCCCATTTCTTGGGCAAAAAGAGAAGAGACGTTGACAAACAAAAAGATGAAAATCCATAGAATTTTTTGCCCCATGCGCCTCCTTAAACTTGTGGATACAGGTGAGCATGGTTTATACAGAATGTCTAAGGATTTGTCAAATTTTGGGAGGGGACCTGACAAATTTTGGGAGGGGACCTGACAAAGAGACACAAGCGA
>MGRI01000028.1:0-9175 GCA_001798105.1 Deltaproteobacteria bacterium RIFCSPHIGHO2_02_FULL_40_11 | reverse complement strand
AAAAGCGAGGCGTACATAGAAGTACGCTGAGCTTTTGAGGAGGAAGTCTGACGAAGTAGCGCGAAGTGGATCTGCGGTCAGGCTTGTCATCTATATTTGAAAGTGTTAATCCAATGAAATGAAAATAGATCCATCTCAAGTGCGGCATTTGGCAAAACTTGCATGGTTAGAGCTCAGTGATGTCGAAATTGAAAAATATGCTAAAGATTTGAGCGCTATTTTAGACTATGTCGATCAACTCAATGTGCTCGACACAAAAACAGTTCAGCCCACCTACCATGTGATGAAGCATCTTAAGCCGGGCAGACAAGACGAAGTTCGTCCATCTCTCAATTTGGATACATTTTTAGAAAATGTGCCGCAACATCAAGAAGGTGCCATTCAGGTGCCTAAAATTATTGAAATTACATAACCATGGAACTGTACGACCTTACCATTTCTGAAGCATCTCAAAAACTGCAATCCAAAGAAATTTCTTCAGAGGAACTCACACAATCTGTTTTAAAGCGGATTGAAGCAACACAAAAACAATTGAATTCGTTTATCACCATTACAAAAGAAGCCGCGCTTTTACAGGCCAAAAAGGTAGATGAAAAAAGAAAAAGAGGGGACGCCTTGTCTGCATTGGCGGGAATTCCAATCGGGTTGAAAGATATTTTTTTAACCCAAGGAATTCGTACAACGTGCGCCTCTAAGATTTTAGAAGGTTTTATTCCAGCCTATGACAGCACGGTTACTGCGCGTTTAAAAAAGAATGATGTTGTGCTGGTTGGAAAATTAAACATGGACGAATTTGCCATGGGATCTTCCAATGAAAATTCTTTTTTTGGGCCCGTTAAAAATCCTTGGGATTTGGAGCGAACACCGGGGGGATCTTCGGGAGGCTCTGCGGCTGCTGTTGCAAGTGGCCAGTGCTTGGGAGCATTTGGAACAGATACGGGAGGCTCCATTCGGCTACCTGCATCTTTATCTTCTGTTGTGGGATTAAAGCCTACGTATGGTCGGGTGAGTCGATATGGTGTGATTGCGTTTGCATCATCGTTAGATCAAGTGGGACCCTTTGGAAAAACGGTTTTGGATACCGCACTTCTTTTGAAGTCGGTTGCAGGAGAAGACGCTTATGATGCGACCTCTGTCCGTAAACCCGTTCCAAATTACGAGCAATTTCTAAAAAAAGATTTAAAAGGCGTAAAACTTGGCATTCCCAAGGAATATTTTTCTAAAGGATTAAATTCGCAAGTAGAAGCGTCTGTGCAAAAGGCTCTGAGCGATTTAAAATCTTTAGGAGCAAGCCTCATTGAAATTTCTTTGCCGCATACAGCCTATGCCATTCCTACTTATTATTTGGTGTGTACAGCAGAAGCCAGCTCTAATTTGGCAAGATACGATGGCGTAAAATATGGATACAGAGCTGAAGCCACATCGTTGGCTGAGATGTATGCAAAAACACGTGGCCAAGGATTTGGTGCGGAAGTAAAGCGGCGTATTATGCTCGGAACCTTTGTTTTAAGCAGTGGGTACTATGATGCTTATTATAAAAAGGCAAGCCAAGTGCGAACACTTCTTAAAAAAGATTTTGAAGATGCTTTTTTAAAGTGTGATGTCATTGTAACGCCCAGTTCGCCAACGACGGCTTTCAAAATCGGTGAAAAAATAGAAGATCCACTGACCATGTATTTAACAGATGTATTTACAACCTCTGCCAATTTGGCAGGTATTCCCGGCTTGGTTTTGCCGTGTGGGTTTGACGATCAAAATCTTCCCATTGGTTTGCAACTTTTAGGCCCCTATTTTCAGGAAGAAAAACTTTTTCATGTGGGCCATGCCTATGAACAGGCAACGGAGTGGCATAAAAGGAAACCCAAATTATGAATTTCGAAGCGGTGATGGGACTTGAAGTCCACGTTCAACTGAAAACAAAAAGTAAAATTTTTTGTAGGTGTTCTACACATTTTGATGCCCGTGAAAATGAAAATATTTGCCCTGTCTGTACAGGGATGCCGGGGAGTTTACCCGTTTTAAATGAAGAAGCTGTTCACATGGCTTGTAAGATGGCTCTGGCGACAAATTGCAAGGTACAAAGCGTTTCTGTCTTTGCCCGGAAAAATTATTTTTATCCAGACCTCCCCAAAGGGTATCAAATTTCTCAATACGATCAGCCGCTTGCCATCGATGGATGGGTTGAAATTCCACTGAGCAATAAAGAAATCAAAAAAATTAGATTGGAACGGATTCATATGGAAGAAGATGCGGGGAAAAACGTTCATGGTTCGCATTTTAGTTATGTGAACTTCAATCGGGCAGGCATTCCTTTAATTGAGGTTGTATCCAAACCCGATCTCAGATCGAGTGAAGAGGCTGGAAATTATTTAAGATCGATTCAAAGAATGGTTCGGTATTTGGAGATTGGCGATGGCAATATGGAAGAAGGAAGTTTGCGGTGCGATGTCAATATTTCGCTTCGTCCAACAGGCGCAGAAAAGCTTGGGACAAAAGTCGAAATCAAAAATATGAATTCCTTTCGTTTTGTCGAAAATGCCATTGAATATGAAATTGAAAGACAAAAAGAAGCGCTTCAAAACGGCCAAAAAATTATTCAAGAAACAAGGCTTTGGGATTCCAATCAAAATAAAACGTTTTCGATGCGAAGCAAAGAAGAAGCCCATGATTATCGTTATTTTCCAGAACCAGATCTTATGCCCCTTGAAGTCGCTCCTAAGGCGCTGGAGATCATAAAAACACAGCTTCCGGAACTTGCCCTTGAAAAACAAAAACGGTTCATGCGGGATTATCAATTGTCTCAAGCAGATAGCGGTACTTTGGTTCAAGAAAAAAGTTTGGCAGATTATTTTGAGGCTGTGGTGAAAGAATGTCAGGCGCCCCGTTTAGCGAGTAATTGGATTTTATCAGAACTTTTACGAGAAGTAGAGGCCAGCAGCGTTTCGAAAAGTAAAATAACGCCAAAACATTTAGGGCAACTCATTCTTTTGATTCAAAAAGGAACCATTTCTGGTAAGATTGCAAAAACCGTATTTGAAAAAATGCTTCAAAGTGGGGATTTGCCGCAAAAGATTGTTGAAACAGAAGGCTGGGTCCAAATCTCTGACGATGCCGAGCTGGAACCTATTATTGAAGCTGTAGTGAAGGAGAATCCGAATTTGGTGAAAGCCTATCAAGCAGGAGACGCTAAAAAATTTGGTTTTTTTGTGGGGCAAGTAATGAAAAAAACACAAGGACAGGCCAATCCACAAAAAGTAAATGAATTACTTAAGAAGAAGTTGGGGGATGTATGAAAAAAATAGCGCTTATTTTGGGGATCGTATTTGTTTTGGGGATTGTATTCGTCTTTTCGCTTCCTTTTTTAATTGATGTGAATCAATACAGAGGGAAAATTGAAAAATTGGTTTCAGATCAAATTCAAGGATCTGTGGAATTGGGCGCGTTAAAGCTTCGAGGGTTAAGCATTCGTGTCGAAAAAATAAAACTTTCTACGCTGGATGGGTATGAACACGATACAGTGCTTTTGGTTCGAGACGCGCGTGTCAAAATTTCTTTTTTATCGCTTTTAACATTGAGTCCAAGCGTCACCATTGTCTTAGAGGAACCCCAAATTCAAGTGGTTAAAAATAAAGAAGGGGTGTTGAATCTGGCCAGTCTTCCAAAACAAACCTCCGAAAAGAAAGTTGTGAAAGAAGCACCTCCGAAAAAAAGTAAAAATATACTTCCTGCGTTATTGATGAATGCGAAACTATCCTTTCAAGCGCAAAATGCCAGCTTAAAATACATTGATGAAAAAACAAATGCACTTACAGCGCTAGACCATTTGGATATTTATCTTAAAAATATTTCTTTAAATCGTTCGATCGATTTTAAAATTCGATCCAAAGTTTCAATGGGGTCCAATGCTGTTTCAATGTTTGATGGTAATATTTCTTTTTTGGGAAAGGCCAAAGTTTTAACCGCTCAAAACCAGCTTCACGGCGTACATTTAGATGCAGAGTTTTCTGTAGAAGATTTGCCATTAAAAATAAAAGGGAAGGTGGAAGACTTTAATACGCTCCAGACAGATTTAAAAGTTTCAACGCCTGTTCTGGAACTTTCAAAATTAAAAAAAGTTTTCAAGCCGCTTCAAGCGTATGATTTTGAAGGGATTGCAGAGTTGAATGCGGATGTTTTAGGGTCCTTGAAAGAATTGGATACGTGTAAAGTGAATGGAAAATTTGATGTGAATTTAAAAGGAGCGCATACGGAATTGAAATTTACAAGTACGCTTTCAGAGACGCTTGGAAATTTAAAGAGCCAATTTCGTTTAGAATCGGCAATGCTTAATTTAGATAAGATCTTACCCAAAAAGAAGGCCAATTGGACGAATCAGATCTTTGCATGGTTGGGTATTTCTAAAGCAATGGCAGTTGTGTCTCAACCCAAAACAGATTTTTGGGAAACACTTAGCAAAAATAAAATTTTACAAGGATTAGACGCCAAGGGGTTTATCGATATTAAAAAACTAACCTATAAGGAGACAGATTTTCAAAATGTTCAAGGGGATCTTATTTTCCAAAGCTTAAAATTAACCTTAAAACAATTCCACATGGCTGCTTTTAAAGGGGTTTTAGACATGGATGGTTTTGTGCGACTCGATACCCCAAAACCGTCTTATGTGTTGTCTACCGATGTGAAGGATTTTCAATTAAATCCAATGCTCACCATGGGGGCTAAAAACTTAAAAGATGTTTTATTTGGAGAATTGAATGCGGATCTTAAGCTTGAGGGCGCGGGATTTTCGTTTCAAGACATTGAAAAAAATCTAAAAGGGAAAGGAAAAATTATAATCGAAGAAGCCGAAATGAAGGGGCTTAATATGGGGGAAAGCCTCAAAGAACAGCTCCAGCTCATTTCAATTTTTGCAGGCTCAGATATTTTAAATGAAAACCTGGAAAGTAAAATTGATAAACTGCAATCTTCTTTAATCATTCAACAAGGAAAGCTCTATACACCGGACGCAGTTTTAGAGGCAAAAGCGTATCAAGCCAAGATGAAGGGATTTGCTTCTTTTCAAAAAGATGTGAATTATACAGGTGAGCTTTTGGTGCCAAAAGAAAAACTGCCCAGAAGCCTTGCCTCTGTGGCCGATGAAAAAGGACGTGTGGCGTTTCCCTTTATGTTATCTGGGAAATTACCAAAGCCTAATTTTTCGGTAGATGTGGCAGGGGTTGCCAGGAAAGCCATGCAATCTCAAGTCAAAGAAAAAGTCCAAGAAAAGTTAAAAGAAAAGTTGGGGATTGATTTACCCATAGAGTTACCTTTTTAGTATGGCCAATTTTACGACAGTAGAATGGAAGAATGATCATGTCCTAATGATCGATCAAACCAAGCTCCCCAATGAAGAAATATATGTAAAACTGTATACGGCGCGTGAAGTTGCAGATGCCATTACAAACATGATTGTGCGTGGAGCCCCTGCCATTGGGGTTTCGGCAGCTTTTGGTCTTGCGCTTGGGATCAAACAAAGCCAGGCAAAGTCTGTCACACAGCTGAAAACAGAGTTTGAAAGTTTAACAAAAATGCTTTTTGAAACACGTCCAACAGCCGTGAATTTAAAATGGGCCTTAGATCGCATGCGAAAAGTATTTGAGGCATGTCACCTTGTCATCCCGGGCGAGCGAAGCGAGACCCGGGATCCCATCCCCAAAATAAAATCAGCCCTTGAAAAAGAAGCGCTTCAAATTCACGCAGAAGATATCGAAATCAACCGAGCGATGGGAAAAAATGGCGAAAAGTTAATTCGGAACAATGCAAACATTATGACCTATTGCAATACCGGGGCTTTGGCTGCGGCAGGGTATGGAACAGCATTGGGAGTCGTTCGCGCGGCCTATGAAAATAAGAAAAAGTTTCATGTGTACGTGTGTGAAACAAGGCCTTATTTACAGGGGCTTAGGCTTACAAGTTGGGAGCTGCAAAAAGAAGATATTCCACATACCGTTATTTCAGACAATATGGCAGCTTGGCTCATGGCCCAAAAAAAGGTGGATGGCATTTTTGTCGGCGCAGATCGCATCGCAAAAAATGGAGATACAGCCAATAAAATTGGAACTTATAATTTAGCGGTGCTTGCAAAATATCATTCAGTGCCCTTCTATGTTGTGGCCCCCACATCTACCATTGATTGGGAATGTCCTTCTGGAAAAGAAATCCCGATTGAAGAGCGAAGCGCAAAAGAAGTCACGCATGTTCAGGGACATTTAATTGGACTAAAAGATGTAAACGTGTATAACCCCGCGTTTGATGTAACACCCAGTGAATTGATTACGGCGATTGTCACGGAAAAAGGGGTTTTTAAACCGAACCAGTTGGAGTTCTGAGCGAAAAGCCCTGTCATCCTGAGGGCGAAGCCCGAAGGATCTCCTCTAAAATTTCCTTTTTAGAAGTAAATACGTAATTTTCCCCGTTATTTCTTTTTCCTGAGTCTCTCTTAAATACCAAGGGGTTTTGGTTACGAATTTGAATGCATTTAAAGTCCAACTTCTTTTTTCTACAGTCCGAAAATCATCCAAGGCCCAGGTATGAAGCGGCTCATCATAGTTTTTCATGAAGTAAACGAGATTTTGTTCATACGTTTCTTTTCGAATCAGGGCATAGTTGTCATTCTGAGCGCGAAGCGCGAAGAATCCCGGGGTGTGTTCGGAAAGTTGGTACATAGTATTTTTGTTTTCATAAGTACAGCCTGCGTATTCAATATAATGATTTAGGCCTTCATAGATTATTTTCGAATTTTGAATAGGCATTCGACATAAAGCAGCGCCAATGACAGCTTCTTTGCCATAGTTTTTTTCATCTTCAAGATTTTGGTGTGTTAAAAAGTGAAAGGTGACTGCGCCCACAAAAACAATCATTAAGAGCATTTTTGTTATATATTTTTTAGGGTAAATTTCAGAAAGAACAATCCCAGCACACAGTGCAAAGGCTGGGGCGGTGGGTAAAATATAATAAGCTGCTTTCGCAGCATGGAGCGAAAAAGGAATTAAAAAAGATAAAATCCATACACAAAAGAAAATATATATTTTTTGTGAGGAAATAGATTTTTCAGAGGCCTTCCCCCATGTTTTTGAAACAACCCATGGAAATAAAATTAAAAAAATCATAAAATAAATGTATTTAGAAAAGAGAACGACAGGATAATATAAAATGCTTCGAAATGTTTTTCCTTCCCTGGATAAAACAGAAAAACTCATGTATTCTTTCCAAAAGGAAATATCATGCTGTTGATAGACAATTTCAGGAATTAAAATTAACCCGAAACTTAAAAGCGCTCCCATGGGAAAATAACGACTTTTCCAAGGAAGGCGGTACAAAAAAATACATACAAAGACAGCCAAACATCCTCCCAGTCCTGCTATTCCCTTTGTTAGAATAGAAAGGCCAATAGCAAGTCCGATTGGAATATAATAGAGGGTTTTTTTTGTAATGATGAGCCTGTACAAGAAGTACAATGTAACAAGTGTGAAAAATACAAGGGGAACGTCGTGTCGAAGAGAAAAAGAAAATCCAAGAAATTTATGGGCAGTTAAAAGTAAAAGTGCCGCAAAAAAGCCAGCTTGATCAGACCACATTCGCCTTCCAAATAAAAAAATTAAAAAGATAGATAAAATGGAACAAATCATGCTGATCATGCTTTGTTGAAGTTTTTTATTTTGAATAAGCATGAATACCGAAGCTCTAAGCCAAATAAATGTAGGGAGATGATCATAGCTTGAAATTTTAATTGCCTCTTGCCATGAAGAGGTTTTCAAAAAATTATAACTCCTGGATGCATAAATAACATCATCACTTGAGGGGGGGCGATTTTGTAATAGAATGGCCCCATAAATTACCGTTATGGCTAAAAAAAGTGAGAGGGTATAAAAAGTAATTATTTTTTTCATTCAGTTAGAGCTTATTATTAAATAGTAAGGCTTCACTGTAAAGTGAATTCCGTGTTGCATAATAAATAAGGCACGCTATAAGGAGCTTAGGTCTTTCTAAGGAAAAGCAAGGAATTTCTTAAATTGTGGAAAAAAAATCAGTAGACATAATCTTTCCTGTATATTTTGGGAATAAAAACATTTTGGGAATAAGCATCCGGCGTGCTATCGAAATTTTTGATAAAAAGTTACATTTTTTGAATTGGAAAATAATCATTGTCCTTAATGGAATTTATTGTCACGAAATTAAGCAAGAGGTTGAACAAATTTCAAAGAATTTTCCTGCACATATAGCATATGAGTACACGCCAAAGGCAGGTAAAGGGTGGGGCGTTTTGTTGGGGTGGGAAAAAAGTGTTGCGGATGTTAGAGCGTATATGGATATTGACCTATCTACAGATCCAAATGGTGTTGATCGCCTAATTATGCCTATTTTGCGAAATGAAGCAGACATTGTTGTTGGGTCGCGTTATCATAAAGATTCGAAAGTTCATCGCTTCTTTATTCGTCGTTTTGTCTCAAAAATTTATCATAGAATTTTTGTAAAATGGGTTTTGGGGTGTAGTATTTCAGATTTGCAATGCGGTTTTAAGGCAATAAATGGAAAAGCGTTGAAGCATATTCTGCCCTTTATCAAAGATCGGGAATGGTTTTTTGAAAGCGAAATGATTTATTTAGCTAGTAAATTTGGATTTAAAATAAAAGAAATACCTGTGCAGTGGACACAAGGGCAGAACGAGAGTGGTGTTCAACTTCATAAGGTTATTCCCAAATTTATTTATAAAACATTGGAATTAAGGTGGCGGAAACTTTAATCTAGATCTCGTGTTTCTTGACAAAAACCCTGTGGCTGTGTAGCAGTATAGATGTTTATGTCAGTACCTGTTTCATTTGTCATACTTGCTAAAAATGAACAACACAGAATACAAGAGTGCCTTGGTAGTATTTATGGTTGGGCCGATGAAATTATTATTGTGGATGACGAAAGCACAGATAAAACCATTGAGATCGCGAAACAATTTACAGATAAAATTTTTACTCGAAAAATGGAGCTTGAAGGAAAGCAGCGTAACTTTGGAGCTTCAAAGGCGAAGAACGATTATGTAATGATGATGGACAGCGATGAGAGAATGACCCCTGAACTCAAAAAAGAGATTGAAGGCACGCTCGCATTACCAAAAGAAGAAAGAAAAGTGGCTTATTGGGTACCG
>MGRI01000027.1:9067-31828 GCA_001798105.1 Deltaproteobacteria bacterium RIFCSPHIGHO2_02_FULL_40_11 | reverse complement strand
TGGTTTTTCTTCTTTGGAAAAAACCAGATCAACTGCAGTTTCGTATTTTGAATTTTGATACGCCTGGGTAAATTTTTCTTGCTGATACCCCACACATAAAATTAAACGCTTCGCTCCCCAATTGAGCGCTTGATCCATTAAGATATTTAAAAAAGGAGTTCCATGAATTGCAGCCAGTGGTTTGGGTTCACCCTGGGTAATACTTTGGAGTCTTTTACCTTCTCCCCCACATAGGATTAAAACATCTGTATTTTTTAAAACTTCATGCATTAAATATTAGAATAGCGTTGATGAGAAAAGAGGGGGTAGGCTTTTATCAATTCTTGAATGCCATCTTGAAGTGCATAATCTGGCGCGTAGCCTGTTTTTTCAATTTTCTCATTACTGACAATATAATTTCTTTGGTCTGGATCTTTTCCAAGCTTTGCTTCTGTAAAATAAAAACTAGGAATATATTCTTTAATACTTTCACATAATTCTTTCTTGCTTAAGTTAGCGCTACTTAATCCCACATTATAAGCTTCATTTTTCATTTTTGTGAAATGTGTAAGTCCATGCACAAACGCTTTGGTAACATCACGAATATGAATATAGTTTCTTTTAAAGTGCGGTTCATACAGCACAATAAAGCCATCTTTGAGCGCACGAAAAACAAAGTCATTTACCAAAAGGTCAAGACGCATCCTAGGGCTTACCCCAAAAACAGTCGCCAACCGAAAACAAATTACATTTTCATGGTTTAAAAGTTCCTTTTCTGCCGCAACCTTCAGCTTTCCATATAAAGATACAGGTCGTAAGGGGGATTCTTCTGTACAATACATACCAGATTCACCAACCCCATACCCGCTATTGGTGTTTGGAAAAATAACCCACTGGTCTTTACTTTTATTTTTTCCAATAAAAGAAACCGCTTCAAAATTAATCGCTTTTGCTGCCCAGGGGTCACGGTCACAGATTGGCGCTCCGGTTAAACACGCCAAAGGATAAATCACATCTGCTTTTTTTAAACACGTTTGAATTAAATTTTCGTCGCGAACATCACCACGAATAAAGGTTAAATTTTTATGGTAACACACATCTAACAAAGAATTTTGCTGATACATCAGCCGATCAATCACCGTAACTTTATGTCCCAGGGATAGCAATTTAGGAACCAAAATAGATCCTAAATAGCCGGCTCCACCCGTTACTAAAATATTCATTGCATCATTAGATATATTTTTTGACATAACCTGTAACCAAATCTGTTACAAAATCCAAATCACTTTGCGTTAAATACTGATGACATCCAAAGTGAAGCCCTTTTTTGCCGATATATTCTGAATTGGGAAATTCACCCAGTTTGTGCCCTAAACTTTGGAACGCGCGATGTTGCGTGGGCAAACTTCCAAAAAGTGTTTTTACTTGGACACCCTGCTCCATTAAATAATTTGAAAGATGCGAGGCATCTAAATTTACATCTTCTCTCACCACAAGTGGAAAAGCATGAGGCGAAACCACTTCATATTTTTCTTCTTGAAGGAGATAAAAATACTTTTCTAAAGGCTTCATTTGGCTTAAAAGCGTGTTCAAATTTTTCTTTCGCAGATCAAAGATATTTTGAAAATTTTCAATGCCTTCAATGCCAACGGCGGCTTCTAAATCATTCATTTTGCAATTAAACCCAAACCGATCAAATTGAAAATAATCTGTACCATCGGGGCGACCATGTGACCGAACCGATCTTAAAATAGGCGCCATTTCAGGATCGTTGGTTGAAACCATGCCGCCTTCACCCGAACAAATAATATGGGCTGCATAAAAACTAAAGGCTCCAGAATTTCCCATCCCTCCCACAATCTGATTTTTGTATTTTGCGCCATGTGCTTCACAGGAATCTTCAATGACTTTTAAATGATGTTTTTGAGCGACTTCTAAAACTTCATCCATTTCACAGGGTTTTCCCATCGTATGCACAACCATCATACCCTTTGTTTTTTTTGTAATTTTTTCTTCAATTTTAGAAGCATCAATATTGAGCGTTTCTTTTTTGACATCTACAAAAACGGGCTTAAACCCGGCAGCCCTTACAGCATTGGAAGTGGCAACAAAGGAAAGCGCAGGGACAATGACTTCATCGCCCCAATCAGCACCAAATTCATGAAGCGCAGCCACTGCCGTATAGCATGCCGCTGTTCCACTGGATACCGCAACCGCTTCTTTGTAAGAAAATGTCTCAGCAAAAGTTTTCTCAAAGAGCTTGACGTTTTCTCCGCCGGATACCCAATGTTTTTCCAAACTTTTTTCAATTAAACTTTTGGCACGTGGGCCAATTTTTACGGTTCCAAAACTATAGCGCACCAAACCTCCCTATATGCTCGTTTATCTATAATAAAATCCAATACTTATTGATATATAAGATCAATGTTGGAGAGGCAAGATGAAAAAAAAGAGGGTGGTATTTACCCACCCTCTTTCAAATTAAAAATCCAACCTCTATTTTAGCTTCGGCCCCACAACCAAAACGGGATACATTTCATACATAGTTGGATTGGTATCTCCATTTTTTCCATCTGAGAAAAACATTCGATTCCCTTCCAGAAAAAACTGATTGAGATGATCCAAAGACTTTACTTGTAAAGAAACGCTCACCACATCTTGTAAGCTTGAACGCCCATCCTCTGGAATCCACGCCGTTTGTGCACGCACATTATATTGTGTAGCAAGTTTTTCATCTAAAGATCGTGTGATTGAAACGGTAGCTTGAAAAGAATGACCGTCTCTTTCTTGAATCGAATTCCAAATGCCATACCACATACCATTCAACCCCATGGGTTTTAGTTCAACCGTCACATTTGAAGCATTCACCATATAGTTACACATGTTCATAGAGCCATCTACAGAACACTTTGCAACACTCAAACCTGCATTAAATTCAACAACTTCATTTTGTGAAAATGCTACATTGGACAAGAAAAACACCGAAAGAAAAAAGAACAATACCTTTTTCATAAAAAATACCTCCTATTTTTTACACAACAATTTAACTTCAAAGAGCTTAAGAAAAAAAACAACGCTTGTAAAGTGAAATATTACGATACCAACCTTCGAACCAACCCTGGCCCCTCATAGATAAGCCCCGTATAAATTTCGATGAGATCAGCTCCTGCTTTTCGTTTTTGTTCGGCATCCTCTTTAGAAAGAATTCCGCCACAGCCAATGATGGGTAAATTTGAATGTTGTTTTACAAATTCAAGCTGTGCCGTAGATGTTTGAAAAAGGGGCTTACCACTGATCCCCCCACTTCCAACTTTGGAATTGGGTAAAAGTTCATAATTTGCGGTGGTATTAGAGACCACAAACCCAGAAACTTTCTTTTCCATTGAAATACGAAGAAGAGTCTTTAGTTCTTCCTCCAAAAGATCTGGAGACAATTTTAGGAGCACAGGCCTTTGAGAAAGAGCAACACATTCTTCTAAAAGATGGGGTAGATATTTTTCGTTTTGAAGTTCTCTGAGCGCTTCTGTATTCGGAGAAGAAACATTGAGTACAAAAAAATCACAATAGGGATTTGCAACTTCAATACACTTTGTATAATCAAAAACCGCCTTTTCATTGGGGGTATCTTTATTCTTTCCAATATTCAGCCCCACTGGAATTTTAAGCTTTGGTTTGGCACGCTTGAGTCTTTCAACCACTTTTTCAATCCCATCATTGGGAAACCCCATCCCATTTAAAAGGGCTTTTTCTTTTGGAAATCGAAAAATGCGTGGTTTTGGATTTCCTGCTTGCGGCTTCGGCGTAACCGTTCCGATTTCGATAAATCCAAATCCTAAATCTTGCCACGCTAAAAGGGCCTTGGCATTTTTATCAAATCCGGCAGCAAGCCCTACTGGGTTTGGGAAGTGCAGACCAAAAACCTGCCCGGTAACATGGCACTTTTTTTGTCTAAAATTTATGCTAAAAAAGTGCCATATTGCCAGGCAGGTTAGAAGAAGATCGTGAATTTTTTCAGGATCAAACAAAAACAAAATAGGGCGAAGCAATTTATAAAACATGTTGAAGTATATTTAAGAGTGCATGGATCATTTCTTTTTTTGTTTGTACTTCTTGAATCTCTAAAGATCGATTTAAGATATAGGCTTTATGCTTTTCGTTTGAAATCTCGTTCAGATTATTTAAAACCATAACCTGCGCATTCATATTTTCAAGGGAATCTTTTCCAATTTGAATCAGGGCTTCTTTTGTTTTTCCAACTTCCAACTTAAATCCAATTTTAAAAAGATTCTTGGTAACACTTTCACACGATTTTCGCGTAACTCGGTCAATCTCTCGAATAATTTTAGGCGTTTTTTGAAATGAAACGTGAAGATCATTTTTGGAAGACAATTTTTGGGAAACTGGATTGAAAGGCACATGATCCAAAACCGCAGCTGAAAAAATCGCTGCATCAACTTTTTGATACTGTACTTCACTCAACACCTGATCCAACATGTCTTGCGGCGTTTCAACATCCACCACACGATAATTTTTTAAAGGGGGGATGACCCGCCCTGGGCCATAAACCAAAGTAACATTTGCGCCCTGTGCATAAATTTCATTGGCCAATTGAACCGACAATTCTCCCGTTGAAAAATTAGAGATATAGCGAACAGCATCAATGGGAGCTTTGGTAGGCCCTCCTGTCAGTAAAACATGTTTTCCTGCCAATTTGGAAGATCGATTCACAAGATGTGCACATTCTAAAACAAGGGTTTGGATATCAGGAAATTTTTCTTTTTCTTCCTCTTTCAAGGCTTCTATAAATGTAATGTTGTCATAGGCGTTGAGTTTATGAAAGCTTTCCAAATAAATGGGATTTTTTGCCATAGATTCATGCATGGTCGGCACACACACAATTGGTTTTTTTTCACCCATAGCAGAAGCTAAAAGTGCAGTAACCACTGTACTCGACGTACCATGCGAAAATTGATTCAGTGTATTGTGCGTCATGGGAGCCACCAAAACCAAATCGAAAGCATCAATATGTTCAGCGTTTTTGGAAAATTCTGTAACCACGTTTTCATCTGTAGCCCACGCCAAAGAAAGCGGTGTCATAAACTTTTGCGCTTCTTCGGTCATATAGGCCGTCACGCGTGCCCCATATCGTCTGAGTTCCCTCGAAAGTTTTACAGTTTCACAGGCAGCAATCCCGCCCGTCACACAAAGCGCAATGCGTTTTTGATTGAGGGAATCAGACTTTTGAATAACGTTTGTATCTTTGTTCATCGTATTCCCAGTTTTTGTGCCAGATAAGGATTGAGCTGATCGATCGCGACACGTTCTTGTTTCATGGAATCTCTATCACGCACAGTTACGGCCTTATCCTCTAAAGAATCAAAGTCGACAGTGACACACAGTGGGGTTCCAATTTCATCTTGTCTTCTGTACCTTCGCCCAATACTTCCAGATTCATCATAACGCGTCCTAAAAAGAGAGCGCGTTGCATCTTGAAGCTGATGGGTCAATGCTTGAAGCTCAGGCTTTTTCATCAGCGGGAAAAAAGCAACTTTTATCGGCGCAATACTTGTGTGGAAGCGAAGCACAGACCGAACTTCATCCCCTTCTTTTTCTTCTTCGTAGGCATTTAAAATGACGGCTAAAAGGGTTCGATCCGCCCCAACAGAGGTTTCAATCACATAGGGCGTATATTTTTCTTTGCTTTGGTCATCAAAATATTCCAAAGATTTTCCAGAAAACTTTTGATGCCGCGTTAAATCAAAATCACCTCGATTATGAATACCTTCAATCTCATTCCATCCAAATGGAAATTCAAATTCAATATCAAAAGCTTGTTTAGCATAATGCGCCAATTCATTTTTACCATGCTCATGAAATCTAAGTTTTTTTTCATTGAGCCCGATGGACTGATGCCACCTGATGCGCTCTTCTTTCCAATGCTCGAACCATTTTTTATCTTCCCCGGGCTTTACAAAATATTGCATTTCCATTTGTTCAAATTCCCGCGTTCGAAAGACAAAGTTTCCAGGCGTTATTTCGTTTCGAAATGCTTTTCCAATTTGAGCAATCCCAAAGGGAATTTTATGACGCATCGTACTTTGCACATTTAAAAAATTGACATAAATGCCTTGCGCTGTTTCAGGCCGTAAATAAACAATATTGGCCTCCGATTCTACAGGCCCCATATATGTCTTAAACATTAAGTTAAATTGTCTGGGCTCTGTAAGCTCTCCCCCACAATCCGGACATTTTTTTTCTGTCAGCTGGTCAAGGCGAAAGCGATGTTTACATTTTTTGCAATCCACCAAAGAATCTGTAAACCCTTCCACATGCCCCGAAGCTTCCCAAACTTTAGGGTGCATTAAAATAGAGGCATCCAGACCTTCAATATCTTGGCGATTCACCATGGCCTGCCACCACAAGCGCTTAATATTATTTTTAAGCTCGACCCCCAACGGACCATAATCCCAACACGAATTAATGCCGCCATAAATTTCAGAACTTTGAAAAATAAAGCCCCTTCTTTTACACAGCGAAACCAATTGATCCATATCTATTGCCATATTTGAGATTCTCCTTGCTGCACAGCCCCAAGTTTTTTTGAAAATTGTAATTGATACAATTTATAATATAAACCTTTTTTTGCGATGAGAATATCGTGCGTGCCTTCTTCTTGAATTTGTCCTTGTTCTAAAACCAAAATACGCGATGCATTCTGAACTGTTGAAAGTCTGTGTGCAATGACAAAACTGGTTCTTCCTTGCATGAGTTTTTCAATGGCCTGTTGAACCAAAATTTCAGATTCCGTATCGAGAGCTGACGTTGCTTCGTCTAAAATTAAAATCGGGGCATTTTTTAAGAGCGCTCTGGCAATTGAAATTCTTTGACGTTGGCCCCCAGAAAGTTTTACGCCACGTTCACCCACAGTAGAATCATACCCTTCGGGTAAATTTAAAATAAATTCGTGGGCATTGGCCGCCTTGGCAGCTTGAATCACTTCTTCTCTGGTCCTGTCTTGTTTTCCATAGGCAATATTTTCTAAAACCGTGTCATTAAATAAAAATACATCTTGAGAAACAATTGAAATTTGGTCTCTTAAAGAATGCATCGTTACATCCCTTAAATCCATACCATCAATGGAAATGGAACCTTCTACGACATCATAAAAACGGGGGATTAAATTGACAAATGTCGTTTTTCCAGCCCCAGACGACCCGACAAGCGCAAGGGCCTCTCCTTTTTGAACGTTTACACTTACATTTTTTAAAACCCAGTCTTTTTGATCATCGTATTGGAAAGAAACGTTTTGAAATGTAATATTTTTTTGAAAAGGTTTTAAAACAACTGCATCTGGAGAATTTTTAATCGAAGGTTCTAAATCAAATACTTTAAAAATGCGCTCTGCCCCACCCAATGCTTTTTGAAATCCCAAATTTAAGGCTTCAATTTTTTTGATCGGATCAATTAAGAGCCCTAATGCTAAGCCCACACTTAAAATGTCCCCGCCTGTTGCGCCCTGTGAAAGAATCTTTCCCCCACCATAAATGGTTAAAAAAGCCACCCCAAATCCCCCAATCATATATAAAACAGGGGATGAAATATTTTCAATCAACATCCATCGATACTGAACATTTAAAAGACGATCGTTATCTTGTTGAAAGCGCTGTTTTAGTTTCTTTTCTAAATTAAATGCCTTTATAATACGTATCCCGCTTAAAGTTTCATACACCGTAGAATTCAAATTTGCCCATTGATCTTGGCGCGTATGCGTCATTTTTTTCAATTTTTTGCCAATGGCAACAACCATGTAAATTAAAGGGGGCGTTATTAAAAGTGCTAAAAGCGTTAATTTCCAATCTCGATAAAAGGATACGGCCAATAATCCTACAATGGTAAAGGGATCTCGAAATAAAGAGGTAACACGCGAAATCCCCTCTAAAAGTAAAACCACATCGCTACTTAATGCTGTAAAAAGACGCCCAGTGGAAGCCTTGGAATAATAATCGAAGGAAAGATCTAGGTATTTTTGATAGAGCTGTAACCGAAGATGCCGAATAATCACTTCAGACAAATACCCTGCCCAAACACTATACACGTACCTGGACAACCCACAGACCAAGGTAAATATAATGATGACCATGGGCATTACTTTTAAAAGCTCTGGATTTTTTCCCAGAAGAATACCATCTAAGAGCGGTTTTACAGCTAAAGCGGCCCCCGGCTGTAAGATGGAAGCCGTAATACCTAGGAGTAAAATCACGAGATATTGCCCCTTATAGGGCCAAACATAAGACATCAATCGCCAAAACGTTTTCATAAGATCTGTGTTCCAAGATTTAACTTAAGATAGCTTTGAAAGCAATGACTGTTTCATTTGTAATCAAAAGCACAGGCAAATCTGCCTGTAGAAAATAGGCATTTGCCTGTTTTGCATATTGACATCTGCCTGTATTGCTCATATATAACGTACATCATGCATACAGAAACACAAACGCCTATTTTTGAATACACCAATTACAGGGCATTCCTTCAATCCTACTTTGAAGATCGAAAACGAAAAAACCCAGCTTGGAGCTATGAAGCCTGGGCGCAAAAATTAGGGCTGAAAAATAATACCTCTATTTTAAAAATTTTAAATGGCCAGCGGGAGGCAGGCGAAGTCGTTTCTCATAAATTTTCAGAGTATTTTAAATTCAATAATGATGAACGTGTGTATTTTGAAGATTTGATTCGACTTTCAAAAGCAAAAAAAGATGCAAGACTGGCCGTTGCCATTATGGAAAAAATGAAAAAGAAACATCCGAAAAGCACCGTTCGGTTTTTAAATGAAAAAGAATTTTCGGCCATTTCGCATTGGTGGTTTTATGTGATTCGTCAAATGACACACCTTGCATCATTTCAAAATGATCCTGAATGGATTGTAAAACAACTTCGGTTTAAAGTACCGCTTAAAGAAATAAAAAAGGCCCTTCAAATCTTATTGGATCTAAAGCTTTTAAAAGAAAATCCGAATACAAAAAAATTAGAACTTTCAGATGAAAGGCTAAATACATCAGATGACATTGCAAGTGAGGCCATTCAACGCTTTCATGAGGCCATGCTTGAAAACGCAAAACAATCGATAAGACAAGTCCCTGTAGAAGAAAGACAGGTTTCAGGCATTACACTTTCCCTTTCAAAAGAAGATCTCCCGGAAGCTAAAAAATTAATTCAAGAATTTGAAGAAAAGTTTGCAAAACTTTTGGATTCAAAAAACGCTGATACTGTGTATCAGCTTCACACAACCTTTTTCCCCCTTATAAAATCAAACAATCGGAGGACAAAAAAATGAAAAAACTCATATTAACCCTATGCTTAGGAATATCGCTATCTGCCTTTGCACAACATGATCGCGTTGGAAATGGCGGGCATGGAACATTCGTTGGACAGCAACTTTATCTCTTAGACTTTGTAGAGCATGGTTTAGAAGAAACGGCTGATTTTGGTGAAGAAGATCCCCAACAAGAAAATTATAAAAAAGAATTAAAAGAGACCATTGATCTTTTAAAAAAATCTTTAAATTTACCCAACTTCCCTTATGAACTCATGGCAATGAAATATCACCAACTTGTTTGGTATGATGAAAACGCGAATTTGAGTGTAGGACATATTGAATTAATGCTTGAAAATTTGACCTGGCGAGTCATCAATCAAGACATTGAGGAGTCAACAGACGATAAAGATTCGATCTTGAAAGAGGGTGATAATGTCACAATTGCCTTAAGACAAGGAAAGTTAATTCGAATCACTAAAAAATACTGGGACATGCTTGATGACAAAAATAAAGTAGGTTTGATTTTTCATGAAATTTTATATGCAGCCCTAGAACTTGTTCATCCACACTATTTCGGAACTACTTATATGCCAAGGGTTGAAATTATAAAAGCTTTGATGGGCTATATTTTTAGCAAAGACTTTAGACAGTTTGACATGCATCGAATTGTTGGCCAGTCCTATGAAGCTCTTTTCTGGTGGCCTAAACCTTGGGATATAAGGACAAAAATTGATCGCGCAACAACATATATTGCGCTGTGGAGTATTGATTTAGATACTTATCAAATTACAAAAGAAAGCAAACGTAAAGTTGCAGATGACATTATTAATCGCGTAGATTTTATTCAGCATTTAAACGCCTTTACAATGCCTTTAGAACGCGCCACCATGAGACACTTTTTAAATAAAGCACGGCAAAAGGGCGTTGAGGATCTAACAAAAAATCAAAGAAAGGCGCTTCAGATTTTAGAAGATAGACTGGCCGATTGGTATGCGCGTCCCAGAGATTATTTTTTTGATGAAGACCATGCTAAAGCGAATGGGAATGCAGAAGACTGCTGGATTCATAAAAAAGGATGGGCAGAAGAATTTTAAGTAAGCAATTTGACTTCCCCCCACAAATTGCTTATCAATAACACCTCATGAAAGCCATTTTTTTAGACCGAGATGGAACCATTAATGTTGAGCAACCCCAGTACTTAACTTCGATTGAAAAGCTCGATATTATGGATGAAGCCTATGATGCCATTCGGCTCATTCAAGAAAACCATTTTAAATCCATTGTGGTTACCAACCAGTCTTGCGTAGGGAGAGGCTTATTAGAAGAACCCCTTTTACAAAAAATTCATGAAACCATGCGACACCGCTTGGCAGAAAAAAAAGCCTATTTGGATTCCATCTATTACTGCCCCCACCGCCCCGATGAAGGGTGCATGTGTCGAAAACCCAAAACCGGCATGTTCGAGCAAGCCGCCCGTGAGCATCAAATTGATCTTAAACAATCTTATATGATTGGGGACAAAGAGTTTGATATTTTGGCTGGAAAAAATGCAGGCCTTAAAACAGTTTTGGTTCTAACGGGGGGCGGAGAAAACACACTAAAATATTTTTCTAAAAAAATACAACCGGATTTTATTGCTCCCAATATTTTAGAGGCTGTTAAATGGATTTTGAGTTCCCAATCACATTCTCCAAAAAATCAAAAGATTTAATTTCTTGATCCAAGTGATAAAATAAAAAACTGGGTAAAATCTGCTTGAGCTCTCGAATATGTTTTTCGTTTAATGAAAGCCCTTTTTCTTTCGCCATCATACGACGTAAATACTGAACAGTATCTTTTGAAATATTTAAGGTCTGGGCAATACGTTTTGCATTTGTACACCGTTGACAAATAATACCCCCTGAAACAGTTGAAAACTGAAGCGCGTTTTCTAAAAGATCTATTTTTCGCTCACACTTTACACAGTGCTTTAAAACAGGCTCATAGCCAATCATCGGCAAAAGTCTTGCTTCAAAAAGTCGACACAAAGCCGTAGCATTTTTTGTTTTTTCCAGCGCCTTCATAAAAGAAATCAAGAAGGAAAATTGCCCGCTGGCATCCTCTTCTTGTGGCATCACCGTTGCCATGACTTCCAAAAAATAACACCCGTAAGAAAGCCGCTCTAAATCAGATTTCATTGTTGTATAGGATTGAATAATATTACATTCTTCTAAACGAACCATTGATTGATGGGGCTTTTGTACAAAACTGGCAACCACTTGTGTTAAGGGTTCCAAAGCGGCCCCAAAACGTTTCTGGCTTTTTTTGGCACCAAGGGCAATGGCTGTTATTTTACCAAAGTCTTTTGTTAAGAGCACAACACGTTTGTCAAAATCTTTAAAATCTACAGCTTCAAAAATAAAAGCTTGGGTAGATTTAAACTGCATATAAAAGATGTGCCAAATACATGAAAATAAAAACACTAAAAACATCCACCACAGAAATCACAAAGGGGCCTGTCGAAAGTGCAGGATCAATATGGGTTCTTTCAAAAAGAAGGGGTAACACAGAACCAATGAGTGCTGCCAATGCCATCGAAATACCCAGCGCCCCGCCCACAACCAACCCTAAATAATGTAAAGAAGCGCCATATTGAATATTGGCATACGCCCCAACAATCACCCCATAAATAAGTCCAAATAAAGCCCCAACTTTAAGCTCTTTCCATAAAATTGAAAAAAGATCTTTTAATTGAATTTTCCCGTGCGCCAGCCCACTCACCACAATGGTAGACGCTTGTGTCGCAACATTTCCGGTGAGTCCCATGACAAGCGGAATAAAAAAAGTAAGTGCAATGGCACTTGAAAGTGTTTTTTCAAAAACCACTAAAATTTTAAACGCGACGATCCCCGCCAATAAACTAATAAAAAGCCACGGTAATCTACTTCGGGCAGACTTCAATGCCGACCGTTCGGTTACTTCGACATCGCCTGCGCCCCCCATTTTTAAAATATCTTCTTCCGCTTCTTTTCGAATGACATCCACAATGTCATCGACTGTAATAATCCCCATGAGTTTATTATTTTCATCAACGACAGGAAGTGCCAAAAGGTTATAGCGTTGCACCATTTTAGCGACCTCTTCTTGATCTGCGTCTGTTTTGACACGAATGACATTTGAAATCATAATATCTTCAATTTTTGTTTCAGGTTTTACTTGAAGCAATTTTCGAAGCGAAAGAACCCCAACCAATTGCCCTTCACGATTCACCACATACACATAAAAAATATTATCGAGCTCCACTTCTGTGTGAAATTTTTGAATGGTTTCACCCACGGTGGTTTCTTTGTCTAGGGCACAAAACTCGGTAGACATAATCCCGCCCGCAGAATCTTCATGATATTTTAAGAGTTCTTCAATTTCTTCCGAACCTTTGGTGTCCATCAGTTTTAAAAGTTCTTTCGAAATATCTTCTGGAAGTCCGCCAATAATATCTGTCACTTCATGCGAGGACATTTTTTGGAAAATTTGAACAATTTCTTTAAAGTCCAAATCTTCAATTAAAGAAATGGCATCTTCCGTTGAAAGCTTTTCTAAAACCTGTGCTTTTTTTTGAAGACTGGCCAAATGAAAGATCGCTTTTTTATCCCGTGGTTGATCTATTAAATGAAGCACCTGGGCGATGTCTGCAAAATGTGACTTTTCAATAATTTTTTGAAGATTGCTTTGTGCCCCCCGATGTAAGAGCCGTAAAACCGTATCCTGAAAAATCTGTATGCTTCTGTGGTTCATGCTAAGTTTGCTTGTTTTTCAATGGCTTCAATGGAGACATCCTGGCGATGGAAAATATAAACCAAACTCCCCACCAAGGCCCAGGTAATTAAAATCAATTGCACGAGGGTAATCATGTCTGCACCGGTTGTTATGGGTTTTCCATGTGCCCATTCAAAAAGTTTTAAAAACACACCTTGCCCAACACCCAACCCCACGGGCGCAATGGGAATGGACATGGCAAACATGCCAATCGGAATTAAAAATAAATACTGCGTAAAAGGAAGGGTTTCTCCCCCCAAAGCTAAAATCGTGGCATAATACAACGTCATATTCACAAAAAAGTTTAAGGTCGTCAGTCCACTTGCAAAAAACAAAGCTGGCAAATGATTGCGATAGGACCAAAAAGCTTCTACCAATTTTCTAAAAAATGGAGGCCATTTCTGAGATAAAATCATCTCTTTTTTGCTCAGATAAAAGATGAAGCACACGGTTAAAACAATAAATCCAACAAAAATTATTTGTGCCAACATATAAAGCGGCGGAATACTGCGTACAAATGCAGTGTTCAGAGCCATGGCCACAGCGGTCATCACAAATAAAACAATCAGTCCCACGAATCGATCCATAAAAACAGAAAGGCCGGCAGCCATTTTATTGGTTTGACTTTTGGTAATATAATAGGCTTTGACGACATCGCCACTGACGGTTCCAGGAATCACAATATTAAAAAAATGCCCAATAAAAACCAGTCTCAAGGTTTTTCGAAATGAAATGCGAATGCCTTGGGTTTGAAGCAAAATTCGCCATCTCCAGGTGGTGGTGAGTAAGGTAAAAAAGCCCATGGAAAGCGCCAAAAACATCCAAGGAGAACTGGTGAGCACCGTTAAGACTTTTTCTAAGTCAATTTTACCTGTAGAAATCAAATAGCCCAAAATGCCAAAGGCAAACGCAAGTTTTAAAACTTGTAAAGCTATTGATTTTACTTTCTTTTTTTGAATCATTTTTTCATGATGACCATTTTTAAAATTCAAAGTCAACGACTTTACTCCCCCCTATCGATTTCGTTGACCCGCTGCACAAATTATGGTCTAAAAGCGCTATATGGAGATTGCAGTCATTGGCACAGGCTATGTGGGATTGGTTGCTGGGACCTGTTTTTCTGAAACAGGAAATCATGTCACATGCGTGGATACCAATGCCGCAAAAATAAGTGTGCTCCAAAAAGGACATGTCCCTTTTTATGAACCTGGGCTTGAAGATCTGATTCACAGAAATGCAAAAAAAGAAAGACTTCACTTTACCACAGATACAGCCACTGCAATTCAAGAGGCGTCCATTATTTTTATTGCAGTGGGTACCCCGCAAGGCGAAAATGGAGCGTCTGATTTAAAATATGTTTTAAACGTGGCTGAAACCATTGGCAAAAATTTAAATGAACATAAATTCATTGTGCTCAAAAGCACGGTTCCCATTGGAACGCATCAAAAAGTAAAAGAAATCATTCAAAAAAATACAAACCAAAGTTTTGATATTGTTTCAAATCCAGAATTCTTAAAAGAAGGTTCCGCTATAGATGATTTCTTACGCCCCGAACGTGTGGTCATTGGCACTTCTTCATCCAAAGCCATTGAAGTCATGAAAGAACTCTATGAACCTTTCACCCGTTCTGGAAACCCCATCCTTGTCACCGACAACATGTCTGCGGAACTTTCCAAATATGCATGTAATTCTTTTTTGGCGACGAAAATTTCTTTTATGAATGAAATGGCAAATCTTTGTGAAAAAGTAGGCGCAAATATCTTAGATGTCAAAAAAGCGATGACCACAGACTCCAGAATTGGAACGAAATTTTTATACCCAGGTGTCGGCTATGGGGGAAGTTGTTTTCCAAAAGATGTTCAAGCACTGCTTGCAACTTCAAAAAATTTAAACATGCCTTTAAAAATTGTTGAAGCAACTGAAAAAGTAAATGAAGCCCAAAAAGAACTTTTATTTCAAAAATCAAAAACCTATTTTAAGGGAGACCTGAAAGGAAAAACGGCCGCTATTTGGGGACTGGCCTTTAAACCCAACACAGATGATATGCGTGAAGCTCCCTCTTTAAACATTATTCGAAGCCTATTGGATCATGGCGTTATCATCAAAGTTTATGATCCTGTTGCACAAAACACAGCCAAACATATTTTTGAAGACAGACTTTTGTACCATGAAAATGAATACAATTGTGCGAAAGATGCTGACATGCTTTTTATTTTAACCGAATGGAATGAATTCCGAAACCCTGATTTTAAAAAATTAAAAAAACTTCTAAAACAGCCTGTCATTTTTGATGGCAGAAATCTCTTTCACCCCGCGCAACTCAAAAAAGAAGGATTTTATTACGAAGGGATCGGCCTAAAATGAAACATGCGGTTGTTACAGGCGGCGCAGGGTTCATCGGATCACATCTATGTGAAGCCCTTCTTCAAAAAAACTATAAGATAACGTGCGTTGATAATTTTATTACAGGTTCTCCAAAAAATATTGCACACTTAAAAAATGATCCAAATTTTACGCTTTTAGAGCATAACGTTACAAAACACATTGAAATTAAAGCAGACATTGACGTCATTTTTCATTTTGCATCTCCAGCAAGCCCGATTGATTATCAAAAAATTCCCATTCAAACTTTAAAGGTTGGCGCCCTTGGAACACATAATGCCTTAGGGCTGGCAAAAGCCAAAAAAGCCAAGATTATTCTGGCCTCTACGTCAGAAGTCTATGGCGACCCCCTGGTCCATCCTCAAAAAGAAGAGTATTGGGGAAATGTAAACCCCATTGGCCCCAGAGGATGCTACGATGAAGCCAAGCGATTTTTAGAAGCCATCACCATGGCCTACCATAGAGAGCATGGGCTGGATACCCGAATTGTTCGTATTTTTAATACCTATGGCCCCAGGCAACGCTTTCATGACGGTAGAGCCGTTCCCGCATTTATCACACAAGCTTTAAACAATGAAGACATCACTGTATTTGGTCAAGGCGAACAAACGCGAAGTTTTTGTTATATTAATGACTTGGTGCGTGGCATTTTAAAACTTTCTGAAACACAACATCATCTCCCCATTAATCTTGGAAATCCCCAAGAAATGACAATTCACCAATTAGCTACGACCATTATTGAGTTGACACACAGCCAAAGTAAAATAACCTATCATCCGATCCCCATCGATGATCCCAAAACAAGACGTCCAGACATTACCAAAGCCAAAGAACTTTTAAATTGGGAACCTCAAATTGATTTAAAAACAGGTCTTTTAAAAACAATCCAATACTTTAAGGAGAACCTATGAATATTCCATTAGTAGATCTAAAAATGCAATATTATACGATTCAAAATGAAATAAAATTGGCCATTGATTCTGTTTTAGAACGCGGCCGATATGTCTTGGGGCCAGAAACAGAACGCCTGGAAGCAACACTTTCAAAATATACGGGTACAACTTATGCCATTGCATGTTCTTCTGGAACCGATGCCTTGCTTTTAGCACTGCTTGCCATTGACTTGCAGCCGGGAGATGAAGTCATTTCAACGCCCCTTAGTTTTTTTGCATCTTCGGAAGCTGTTTCTTTTTTAAAAGGAAAGCCTGTTTTTGTAGACATTGATCCTGAAACGTATTGTATGGACCCGGCTCAAATTGAAGCTGCGATTACACCCAAGACCAAAGCCATTTTACCCGTTCATATCTTTGGACAATGTGCCGAGATGGATCCTATTTTAGAAATTGCTAAAAAACATAACCTCTATGTCATTGAAGATGCATGCCAAGCCATTGGGGCCACCTATAAAAACAAAAAATCATGCTCTATGGGAGATTTGGGGGTGATTAGCTTTTATCCTTCTAAAAACCTAGGCGGATATGGCGATGGTGGAATGGTGTTTACACATAACGAAGATTTGTTTAAAGCTGCCAGAGATTTTAGAACCCATGGTGAATATCCCAAACAATTTAAACATAAAAGAATTGGCACCAATTCTAGAATTTCTGAAATTGAAGCATCCATTTTAAATGTAAAGCAAAAACACATTGATGCTTGGAATCAAAAAAGAAGAGACCTGGCCCAAAATTATGATCGTTTATTTAGCGAAAACAATTTACGAAGTCACATCCAAATTCCAAAAACTGGCTCAAACAATCAACACACTTATCATCTCTATCTTATTCAAACTGCCCCTAAAGAATCGCTTCAAAAATATTTAGCTGAAAGAGGGATTTCTACCGGAAATCATTTTCCAAAACCGATTCATCATTTAGATTGCTATGAAGGTCAATATGCCCATCAATCTTTTCCAATTGCAGAAGGATTTTGTGAAAAATCTGTGTCCCTTCCCATGTTTCCAGAACTCACATTTGAACAACAGGAAACTGTGGTAAGAAATATTAAAGTTTTTTTTGAAAAGCGTTAAATGAATTCTTTAGTCATTATTCCAACCTATAATGAAAAAGAAAATCTTACAGAACTTTTAACACAGATTTTTCAAGCACTGGACCACACACATCTTTTATTTATAGACGACGGATCTCCAGATGGAACGGCAGATCAAATTAAAACGTTTCAAAAACAATATCCTCAAATTCATCTCATTGAGCGCCCTAAAAAAATGGGATTAGGCAGTGCTTATCTTACGGGATTTAAATGGGCACTTCAAAAAAACTATGACTTTATTTTCGAAATGGATGCCGATCTTTCGCATCAACCCAAATACCTGCCAACCCTTTTAGAAGCTGCCCAAACCTATGATTTGGTTTTAGGATCTCGATATGTTCCTGGGGGAGGTGTCGAAAACTGGAATTTCTTTCGAAAGCTTTTAAGCTTGGGGGGCAGCCTGTATGCCAGGCTTTGGCTTGGACTGGATTATAGAGACCTCACCGGGGGATTCAAATGTTTTAATGCACGCGTTTTAAAAACAATTGATCTCGATGCTGTCCATTCTGAGGGCTATTGTTTTCAGATTGAACTCACCTACCGTACCCACAAAAAAGGGTTTCAAATTGGAGAAGTTCCGATTGTCTTTCCCGAAAGACGGCACGGAAAATCTAAAATTTCACGAAAAATTGTTTTGGAAGCTTTGTGGAAAGTGCCTTATTTAAGATTATTCACGAAGTAACAGCTAACAACACTTTACAAGTTCTGGAAAAAAGAATTCTACTTCTCTGGCAGCAGAAGCGGGAGAATCTGAGCCATGTACAGAATTTTTTTCTAAAGAAACGGCGTATTCTTTTCGAAGGGTGCCGGGAGCTGCATCTTTGGGGTTGGTTGCCCCCATGACTTCGCGGTTTTTTAAGATCGCATTTTCTCTTTCTAAAACCATAAGGACCACAGGCCCTGAGGTCATGTAATTGACCAAACTCTCATAAAAGACTTTTCCTTTGTGCTCAATATAAAAGTCTTGGGCTTCTTCTTTTGTTAAAAGCGCTTCTTTTTTTGCTAAGATTTTAAATCCTTCTTTTTTAAACCTTTGAATAAAAGATTCTTGCAGATTTCGCTCAACTGCATCGGGTTTAATAATCGATAATGTTTTTTCAATTGCCATGTTTCCTCCTTATGCCAATGCTTTTACGACTGTTTCACCAATTTCGGCAGGGCTTTCAGAAACCCAAACACCCGCCTTTTTTAAAGCTTGAATTTTATCTTTCGCTGTACCTTTACCGCCAGAAATCAATGCCCCTGCATGCCCCATGCGTTTTCCTTCAGGAGCTGTTTGTCCTGCAATAAACCCAATGACCGGCTTTGAATAATTTTTTTGGATATATGCCGCTGCTTCTTCTTCAGCTGAGCCACCAATTTCACCAATCATCACCACGGCTTTGGTTTCATCATCCTCTTTAAAGTGTTTTAAAAGATCAATGAAACTAGATCCAATAATGGGATCTCCCCCAATGCCAATACACGTTGTCTGCCCCAACCCAAGCTGCGTCAATTGATCCACCGCTTCATAGGTCAGTGTCCCACTTCGAGAAATGACGCCTACTTTTCCTTTTTTATGAATATGTGCTGGCATAATGCCCACCTTACATTCCCCGGGTGTAATGATGCCTGGACAATTTGGGCCAATTAAAATCGTTTTATGGCGTTGGTTTAAACGCTGCTTAATTTTAAGCATATCCAAGGCTGGAATACCTTCTGTAATGCAGACCACAAGGTCCAACGCAGCATCGATGGCTTCTGTAACAGCTGCTGCTGCAAACCGCGCGGGTACAAAAATTACAGAAACCGTTGCCCCCGTATTTTCTTTAGCCTCGGAAACGGTATTAAAAACAGGAATCCCATCTATATCTTGCCCCCCTTTATTGGGCGTTACACCTGCAACAATTTTTGTCCCATAAGCCATGCATTGTCTGGCATGAAATGTCCCCTCTTTTCCCGTTAATCCCTGCACCATGACTTTAGAATCACGATTGACTAAAATACTCATTGTAAGGCTCCTACTGCTTTTTGCGCGGCTTCTTTCATGGTATGTGCGGTTGTAATTGAAAGCCCGGATTCATCTAAAATTTTAAGTCCTTCCGACGCATTTGTTCCCTGTAAACGTACAATCAAAGGCACCTTTAAATGAATTTGTTTTACCGCTTCCAAAACGCCTCGGGCAATGACATCACACCTGACAATGCCGCCAAAAATATTAATGAGAATCGCTTTTACACTTTTATCCAAAAGAATAATTTTTAAAGCTTCTTGAACTTGTTCTTGCTTTGCGCCGCCGCCCACATCTAAAAAATTGGCGGGCGCCCCCCCTTCAAGCTTAATAATGTCCATCGTAGCCATGGCAAGGCCTGCGCCATTGACCATACAGCCAATATTTCCATTTAAGCTAATGTAATTTAAATTATGTTTTGAAGCTTCCACTTCTTTTGGGTCTTCTTCTGAAAAATCTCGAAGCTTGGCAACATCTTCATGTCTATAGAGCGCATTATCGTCAAAATTAATTTTCGCATCTAATGCCAAAAGATTTCCTTCTTTCGTTGAAACCAATGGATTAATTTCAACAATCGAAGCATCTTTTTCAAGAAAAGTTTTAAAAAGTTTAGATACAATATCTTGAAATTGTGTGTCTAATTTTCCTGTAAACCCCATTTTTTGAGATAATTTTCGAAGTTGATCTGGACGAAATCCTTCTAAATCAGGGGCAACTTCTGTAAAAATTTTATCTGGCGAGTCTTTGGCTACTTTTTCAATTTCAACCCCGCCTTCTGGAGAGACAATGACAGCAATTTTTTCTTTCGCTCGATCCAAAATCAATGCAACATAATATTCTTTGTCTAAACTTTGGCCTTTTTCAATATATACTTTTTCAACTTTTTTACCTTCTGGGCCAGTTTGATGGGTCACAAGCGTCATCCCAAGCATGGCATTCGAAAGGGCTTCAACTTCTTCCAAAGATCTTGCAAGCTTTACACCGCCACCTTTACCTCGTCCGCCGGCATGAATCTGCGCCTTTACAACCCAAAGATTTCCCCCCAGTTCTTTGGCAACAGATACAGCAGCTTCGGGTGTTGTTGCCAATTTTCCCTCAGGAACGGGCACATGAAATTCTTTTAAAATGGCCTTGGCTTGATATTCATGAATTTTCATAACTGAATCCTTTGAATCAAATCTTTTACAGAACTCGCAGATTTTTCCAACGCCTGTTTTTCATCTGCTGTCAGTTTGAACTCAATCACTTTTTCAACCCCACGGGCGCCCAGTTTGGCAGGTACTCCTAAATAAATTCCTTTTAAACCATATTCACCTTCTAAATAGCACGCACAAGGTAAAATTCTTTTCTTGTCTTTTAAAATGGCTTCCACCATTTGAATGACAGACGCTCCCGGAGCATAAAAAGCGCTCCCTGTTTTTAAATGATTTACAATTTCTGCCCCACCGGACCGAGCACGCGCAACCAGCGCTTGAATTTTATCTTTGGACAAAAGCTCTTCCAACGGAATTCCGCCAACCGTCGTAAGCCTTGGGAAAGGAACCATGTCATCCCCATGTCCACCCAAAACCAACGTTTGAATGTCTTCCACGGAAGTAGATGTGGCTTCTGCAATAAATGTTCGAAAACGCGCTGTATCCAAAACGCCTGCCATGCCTAAAACTCTATTTTTTGAAAAACCACTGACTTCTTTTGCAACCCATGTCATAGCATCTAGGGGATTGGAAACCACAATTAAAATACAATTGGGAGAATATTTGACAACCTGCTCTGTAACTGCTTTTACAATTTTTGTATTGATATTTAAAAGATCATCTCGGCTCATGCCTGGTTTTCTGGGAGATCCTGCTGTAATGACGACCACGTCTGAATCTTTCGTGTCTTGATAATTATTGGTTCCTAAAATTTTACAATCGCTTCCTACAACTGGCGTTGCTTCATACAAATCAAGTCCTTTTCCCTGCGGCACACCTTCTACAATATCAACCAGGACAACATCTCCTAATTCCCGTGTGACTGCCCAATGTGCAGCTGTTGCACCGACATTCCCTGAACCCACAATTGTAATTTTATTTCTGCCGATAGACATTTATTTATCCTTTCAATTTATTCGAAATCCTTCGTATAGATCCCCCGATCAAGTCGGGGGATGACAACCTCATGATGACATGTCACATATTTTTAATAATCTCAGTTCCAAACTCGGAGCATTTTAAAAGCTTCGCCCCTTCCATGTTCCTTTCTAAATCGTACGTCACCGTTTTATTGGAAATTGTTTTTTCGAGCGATTGAACAATTAATTTTGCTGCTTCATTCCAACCCAGATATTCAAACATCATGACGCCAGATAAAATCACAGATCCAGGATTTACCTTGTCTTGGCCTGTGTACTTCGGCGCCGTGCCATGGGTTGCTTCAAAGATAGCAATGTCGGAACCCACATTAGCGCCAGGCGCTAATCCCAAGCCACCTACTTGAGCAACCGCTGCGTCTGACAAATAATCCCCATTTAAATTTGGAAGGGCAATAACTTCATACTCATCTGGGCGCAATAAAAGTTGTTGCAGCATTGCATCTGCAATTCTGTCTTTAATTAAAATTTTTCCTTCCGGAAGTTTTCCTTGAAAATCGCTCCAAAGCGTCTCTTCCGAAACCGTTTGATCCGGAAATTCTTCACGCGCAACTTCATAGCCCCATTCCTTAAAGGCCCCTTCGGTAAACTTCATGATGTTTCCCTTGTGCACAATCGTGACACTTTTTTTACCTCGATCCAAAGCGCCTTGAATGGCAGCGCGAACCAGCCTTTGCGTGCCTTCTTTGGAAATGGGCTTAATGCCAATTCCAGAATTTTCGCGAATTTTGGCCTTCATTTCTTGCGTTAGGAACTTCCAAACTTTTGTATTTTCTTCTGTCCCGGCTTTCCATTCAATCCCTGCATACACATCTTCTGTATTTTCGCGATAAATCAAAATATTTAATTTTTCAGGATGTTTTACAGGCGCAGGAACACCTTGAAAATAACGTACAGGACGAATACAGGCATACAAATCAAAAATTTGCCGAAGCGCCACATTCAAACTTCGAATGCCTCCCCCAATGGGGGTGGTTAAGGGACCTTTAATGGCAATGCCATATTCTCTGATGGCATCCAATGTATCTTTCGGCAACCAATCATCATATTTGTCTTTTGCTTTTTGCCCTGCAAAAATTTCAAACCAGGTAATTTTCTTTTTTCCACCATAGGCTTTTTGAACGGCTG
>MGRI01000027.1:0-9044 GCA_001798105.1 Deltaproteobacteria bacterium RIFCSPHIGHO2_02_FULL_40_11 | reverse complement strand
GCCCAAATATCTGGGCCAATCCCATCGCCTTCAATAAAGGGAATAATGGGATTGTCAGGAACATTTAACGTTTTATCTTTATTTTTTATTATTTTAGAACCAGATTGTGGGGATGTTATCTTTTGATATGCCATGACATACTCCTATCGTTGAGATCCTTCGCACTTCGTACTCAGGATGACATTATCTAATGAATTCTAGCGCAGCGTGTCAAGAAAGTTACACATTTCGATGTTTTACTTTAAATTCGCCTCGCATCAATTTACCAAAATAAGTTCGGGTTTCTTTCCTGATTTTAGGCATGAGAAGAATAATAGCTGTTAAGTTTGGAACGACCATGAGCCCCAGCATCATATCCGAAAAATTAAGCACAGGTCCAATGGCCCAAATAGCACCCACCACAGCTAAAATACAAAAGACAATCTTATAAACAATAATGCCTTTGTGTCCGACCATATAATCCACAGCTCTTTCCCCATAGTATGACCAACTGAGTAAGGTCGAATACGCAAATAAGAAAACAGCTAAAGGTACAAAGTACTGGCCAAACCCTGGAATGGCAGAATCAAAAGCCAAGACTGTTAGCGCCACGCCATTGGCATCTTGCGTCCACGTCCCAGAAATTATAATCACAAGTGCTGTAATGGTACAAATCACAACGGTATCAACAAAAGGTTCTAAAAGTGCAACCACACCTTCTCTGACAGGTTCTTTGGTTGCAGCTGCAGCATGCGCAATTGGAGCCGATCCAAGGCCGGCTTCATTTGAAAAGCAAGCGCGTCTTACGCCTTGCACCAAAACTTGTTGAATGGCAATACCACTAAATCCACCGACTGCAGCGGTTCCCGTAAATGCATCATGAACGATTTGATAAAATATATAAGGTAAATCTGTAACATGCATTAAAATAACAATAAGTCCGCCAGCAATATAAATCCCCCCCATAAAGGGCACTAAAACAGATGTTACTTTTCCAATGCGCTTAATTCCCCCAATAATGACAACTGCAACCATGACGGCTAAGATAATCCCTGTCCATAAAGGCGGAACGCCAAAATTGCCTTGTAAAACCATCGCCACTTGATTGGTTTGAAACATATTGGCCGCCCCAAAACTTGAAATCATACACGCAAAGGCAAAAAAGAGCGCTAAAGGCTTCCACGCTTTTCCAAGTCCAAGTTCAATGTAATGCATCGCGCCGCCATGGACTTCGCCATTGGCGTCAACTCTTCTATATTTTACAGCCAGCGTACATTCTGCAAATTTGGTCGCCATCCCAACCAGGCCCGCTAAAATCATCCAAAAGGTTGCTCCAGGGCCGCCCATGTGAATGGCAACTGCGACACCTGCAATATTGCCCAGTCCTACGGTTGCTGACAAAGCTGTGGTTAACGCTTGAAAGTGAGAAATTTCGCCGGGATCATCTGGATCATCGTATTTGCCTCGAATCACATCAAAAGCATGTTTAAACCCTCTCCAATGCAGGGGATGTTCCAAGCCGCCTAAATAAAAAGAAAGAAAAAGGCCGAGTCCAATAAGAACAACGACCAAAGGCAAACCCCAAACATAACCTACCCCGACTTCTAATAAATGATTGATTGTTTCAGCCATCTCATATCCTCACTTTCTAATGGGGTCTGCGACCGGAAGGGCTGACCCCGTTTCTGATTATCGTATGCATTCTACCCTGTCAACTTTATGTACGTTTATTTCAAACCTAATGCATGCACCAAAAAGAGCGACAGATCTGGAACATACGTAATTAAGACCAAAGCTCCGAGCAAAATCAATAAAAATGGAATCGATGCTCCATATAAAGATAGAATTGAGCGTTTAAAGCGCATCGAAGATATAAAAAGATTAATCCCCACTGGGGGTGTAATGTATCCAATTTCTAAATTGGTTAAAAAGATAATCCCCAAATGTACTGGATCTACATGAAAGGCCGCGGCCACAGGGACAATTAAAGGCACCACCACAATAATGGCAGAAAAAATATCCATCATAGACCCCACAATGAGTAGAAAAATATTTAAAACCATGAGAAACATGATTTTTGAAGTAATATACACACGCATCATGTCTAAAATTTTCATGGGAATTTGTTCATCCACCAGGTAATTGGTAAGCCCTAAAGCCGCACCTAAAATAATTAAGATCGACCCCACCAAAATCATACTTTCTTTCACTATTCTAGGAAGGTCTTTTAGGGGATGAATGTCTCTATAAATAAGCCCCTCAACAACCAAAACATAAAATGCTGTAACCGCGGCAGCTTCCGTGGCTGTAAAAATCCCGCCATAAATGCCCCCTAAAATAATAAAAGGAAGCGGGATTTCCCAAATGGCTTCGCGCACCGATAAAAAAACTTCTTTGAATTCAAATTTTTTAGTCGGGACTTGAAACTTTACCCCTTTATAAATGGCATACACAGAAAGGAAAATAATGAGCACAATGCCAGGGATAATGCCGGCCATAAATAATTGATCAATGGAAACGCCTGCCACCAACCCATACAAAATTAAAGGCAAAGACGGTGGAAATAAAAGACCCAAACTCCCACACGTTGTCACCAACCCCAAACTAAAATTTTGAGAATACTTTTCAGACACCAAAATGGGAAATAGAAGCCCCCCCATGGCAATAATGGTAACCCCTGAAGCGCCTGTAAATGCTGTAAAAAAAGCGCACGTAAAAAGCGTTACAATGGCTAATCCCCCGGGCAACCAGCCCACAAAGGCATTGGCCACGCGAACCAACCGTTTGGGGGTATTGCTTTCTGCCATCACGTATCCCGCAAATGTAAATAAAGGAATCGCCAATAAAGTTGGGGCAGAAGCAATGCGATACATTTCAATAATCACAGCCGAAATATCAATATCTACCAGGTAAAAAAGATAAAAACCCAACGCGCCAATGACAGCAAAAAGAGGGGTTCCCAAGAGTGCTAAAATTACAAAAAGTGAAATGATCAAAAAGGGTGTCATGGGTTTTTACCAAAATGTGATTTCAAATAAGAAATGTCTTCAATAACTTTAATTAAAAATCGCAGAGAAATGAATCCAAAGCCCACAGGAATAATCATTTGCACCACCCAAAAGGGAACTTCTAAAAATGTTTTTGTCCCAGATTGGTATTCCATATTTACAAAATGATAAGACGCATAAATAAAAACAAGCCCAATGAGAAAAGAAACCGTACTCGTTAAAACATCTGCCGCGGCCTTCCATTTTTGAGACAAAAATTTAGTCAGAGCATCAATTTCAATGTGGCGATCATTTTTCGTGGCAAGCGAAGCCCCAATAAACCCCACCCAAAGCACCATGTTTCGCAGCATGGCATCGGCCCATGTAAATCCACCGTGAAAGAATGTTCGAAGCAGAACTTGTGAAAATGAAAGTAAAATCATTCCCACCACAAATACAACTAAAAATACAGTTTCAACTTTGGAAATACCTTCGTTTAAAGATTTTAGAAATTTCATGCTTCAGGGGGTGTGGGGGTTACAGGTTTCTTCGGTTTTGGACTTGGCTTTACAGGGGGCTTCGGTTTTTGTTTACTTCGATAGGCTTCAATTTGCTTTAAAACTTTATTTAAAAGATCCTGGGAATAAAGTTTTCCGGTCAATGCCTTTTGCACTTTTAAACTCGTCTCTTGTAATTTTTTAACTTCCTGTTCGGGCGCTTCAACAAATTTGATACCTTGTTTCGATAAGACGGCATAAGAATCGTTATTATCTTTTCGGGTTGCCTGAATAATGGTTTTTGAATATTTTTCAGAAACACGTTTTAAAATTTTTTGTTCTTCTGGGCTGAGCTTTGAAAACATTTGTTGGGTCATAATCATGGCCCCTGTGGCATTGGCCATGACAGGGTTTGTCATGTATTTTACTTTTGTAAACCATTGAAGGGCAATGGCACCTAAGGGAGGAGCATAAAAAGAATCAATTAAACCTGTTTGAAGTGACGTTAAAACATCTGTAATGGCAAGCGGCACAGGCACAACGCCATAAGCATCTGCCAGAGCTTTGACTAAAACATCGCCTTCCCACGCCCAAATTTTAATGCTTTTTAAATCTTGAACGGTTGTTACAGGTTTATTGGCATAAATATTTACAAATCCAGCCTCCGCCCACCCTAAAAATACAAACCCTTTTTTCTCAAATTCTTTCTCAAAATAAGTTTTTAAATGAGACGTCACCGCATCGACTTCATCATATGTTTTAAAAATAAAAGGAAGTTCCAAGACACGAATGGCTGGAACAATTTGCCCCAACCCCACCCCCGTAAATCCACCCGCATGAATTTGCCCAATCTTCATTTTTCGAATCACATCCACTTCATCGCCAGAGACTCCACCAGCATAAATTTTAAATTCTATCGTCTCCTTCGTTTCTTTTTTAAGCTCGGCATTAAACTGATGCATAATTTTCATCCAGGTCGTGCCTTCAGGGGCTAAAATAGAAAGTTTAATTTGTTTCGTCTTGGGTGTTTTGGCAGCGTTCACAGTATAAAACGGAAAAGAAAATAGCATTATTAAGAGAAACGTTTTTTTCACAGCGACTCCTAAAATAAAGCACCTTGACGCGCACTTAAACGTCTGGCTTTTTGTTTGGCAAGTTGTGTAACCATTCCTTGTTCAGGGAAAATATCATCTGGGGCATCCAAAACTTCTTTGAGCAATTTTTGAAACAAAATTTGATCTTGTTTTTGAACCGCATAATATTGTGCATATAAAACATGCGTGATTAAAAACTTCCGATCGGTGAGTTGAAGCGCTTTTTCAAAATGCGCTTTGGACTTTTCTAGATTTCCGCCAAGCATCGGCGGCCTTCCCCCATAATAAGCTCCATAAAACAAATGAGGCCCTGCAAAATAAAAAGACTCATTCATTTGAAGCACCAAGCTCATCAACTTTTCCATTTTAGGCGCATCGGCAATGGCTTCGGGGGAATGTAAGTTTAAATTAATCCAATTTCCCCAATTATATGCCGTCCAAAAAAGTGCAGGGGCATCACTTTCCGAAAAACCTTCCAGTGATTTTTCAAATGTTTGGAAATCTTTCGACAACGATTCTTTAAAATTCCAATTTTGATATTTTAAAACCTGCAGGGCATATTTTTTTCCACGCGAATAAAAACGCTCTGCTTTCTGTTTAAAGTGTTTTGCTTTTTGAGGAGAATCTTCTTGAAGTGCTTCATAACGATCTTCCATAAATGCAAAAGCATAGCCGCCATAACTTTTCGCCATTAAAATCAAAAGGTCTTGATTTCCAGGGTCTGCTTTTAAGAGCCCCTCGATCATTTTAATACTTGCCGGCATCGAAGACTCCGCAAATTCTAAATCTTGCTCTTCTTCCATCGCCGCTTGACCATCCATCATAATGTCCGCTGTCATACCCACTGCAACGGATTTCATTGAACATCCTTGGGAGATCCAGGCTGCCCCCCCTAAAACCAGTAAAATCAGTAGTCGATACATATATTTAGGTTATACCGAAAGAGTCTACACTTTCGCAATGAAAACAATAGATGTAAAATAATACTAGCCAAACCTTTCAATGCCTGTTATATGATCACGCTATTGAGCTCTCTTTATGTTTCATTCGTTTTTTGAGCCTGGAGTTTTGGGTGATGAACCCCTCGTTTGCAGTTTTGCATTAATCTCCTCCGCAAAAATACCGATAACTAAAGAGAACGTAACATTAAACAAGGGGCAAAAGCCCCAAGGAGATTAACTGACCATGAAAGGTAGTAAATTATATGTCGGCAATTTAAATTATGCCGTCACAAATGAACAGCTCGAAGAGCTGTTTGGTAAATATGGCACTGTTGTTACTGTTAACATCATTGAGCGCAAAGGTTTTGGTTTTGTAGAAATGGAAAACCAGGATGCGGCGCAAAAAGCAATGGAAGAGCTGAACGGCCAAGACTATGAAGGCCGTGCTTTAAAAATTGACGAAGCTCGTCCGCCTAAAAAACGCATGGGCGGCGGTGGCGGCGGTGGATTCGGCGGCGGCGGCGGTGGTGGCGGCGGTGGATTCCGCGGCAACCGAGGCGGCGGCGGCGGATTTCGCGGCGGCAGATTCTAATCCTTTCATGATGCCCATATTTTGGGCATTGCGAACGACAAAAAAATCTGTTATAGTATGGGCCACATGCAAAAAATGTGGCCCATATTTTTTTTAGTTTCCTTTGTAATTTCAATAATTTACACGAATATTTTCGCTTCAGACACAATTAGCTTTAACCCAAGAGATGACTATCAATTTGGTGTTGGAACTGCCGTTGGCGGGCCTTATGGCGTTGTGGGCATTACGTCTGGCTTAAATTGGTACTCCACATTTAATTTTGAATTGGGCGCCGGATCTGGCATTTATTTTGATACGTATAATGTACATGCAAGATACCTCGTTATGGATAATGCCTTAAGCCCTTACGTTGGCGGTGGCTTTGCCTATTGGGATTCTGTAAGCGATGCAAAAAAAATGGCAGAGCAATCTACCCAAGCAGTCGATTTGGGCCTGGTGAATAGCGATGGCTCCAACCAAAAAGGTGGCATTTTAATTTTACCTTTATCTGTGGGTTTAAGTTATATCTCTGATTTAGGATTAAGTTTATATTTAGATTTTGAATTTATGGTTTCAACCGCAAATTTTAAAGGCATCCCCTACGGCACCCTTGGATTTCAGTGGTATTTTTAGAGTAAAAAAATGAAAAAATTTGTTTTTCAAGTTTTATGTTTTAGTCTTGTATTGATCTCGAGTATTGCGTTTTGCCAAGTGGAAAAACAATCTTGGGACAATTGGCAATTAGATCCCTCAAATACTTTACATGCCAGACTCGCTTATTTCATTGTTTCAAGTAATGCCCAAACATTTATAGACCCCTCTGCGTTTTTTGAACTCTTTTTTCATGAACTGCCTACAGGATGCGAAACTTTAGGTGATTTGAAAAAACATTTACTCCAGGTTGCCTATGAAAAAGATCCTCAAAAAATTTATAAGATTACCCCCTTGGAAACAGTTATGGCCCTCATTACACAACTTGAACGCTCTCAAGATCAACTTTTCCCACATAAAAGACCCATTGCTGAACACCGATCTCAAGTAGCCATCACTTACGCAAAAACTTTAGCAGAAAGATCTATCTTTTCTTTTTTACAGCGCCCTGAAAATTCAGATTTCAGACATCGTCTGCTCACACCGCTTGCCACACTTTTAAAAACAGATCCTTCGTGGTTTGTGCGCTTTGATGTGCTCGATCCAGTTTTAGCTTTTCTTTTATTTGAAGGCTCTACCTTTCAAAATGATATCTTAGATTTACTGATTTCAGATCCAGATTATCAAGTCCAACTGAAACTTCTTTCTTATTTTGAAAAAAATAAGATCTCTTTAGACCTTCTGATTGCTACACTCAGACAAATTATAGAAGAAGACGAAAATAAAATGGTTCGAGGGCGAGCGCAAGCTGTTTTAGCGAAAATTGAAAAACGTCCTAGGGCGACAACGGCTTCTTTAGACGCTCCGCCTTCGGCGGCTTTTGCAGCACTAGAAGAACCTTCTCAAGAAACATCTTCCATAGATAACAATCCCGAACCCAAAACCACCACACGTATTCGAAAATCCACCCGAAGGCTTCAAAAACCTTCTACAATTTTTCAAAAAATGATTGATTTACAAAAAGCTCTTGATCGATCTGCGCTTTCACAAACATTTGGTATTCTTCCCAAAGCGGCGCCTCAAGACCCACAAAGCCAGCTTGAATTTTGCAGATTTTTACAAGGGATTATTTATAGTGAAACAACCGATCTTTATATTCGTGTTTCTGCCTTAGAGCTTTTATACTACTTTCCAGATCAAATGATTCCAACCTTGCATAATATTCTCATTGATCTTCTCCCCATCCAAATTCGGCTGAATGTTTTAAATACCATTGCCCAAGACATGCCAGAAGATCTCATTGAGGTTGTCGTTCATCTCATGCGGGACCAAAATAAAGAAGAGGAAGGCGTACGTATTTTATCGATAAAAGCACTTGCACATTGCAGAGATCAAAACGCCGCGCTTGAACATATCGATACCCTTTATGATATAGCGATTACAGACGGCTCCCAAAAAGTGAGAGCTGAAGCCATTGCAGCACTCCAGACTTTTGGGACTGAAGAAGCCATTCAAAAAATTGGAGCCATCCTGACAAACGAAGACAGCGTGCCCCAAACAGAATGGATTCAGCTTCAAGCTTGGCAGGCATTAAAAGACCTCTCTCAAAGGGGAAATTCACAAGCGCAGACCCTCTTAAACAGTACCGCGGGCAATCACCTGGTTGGAGAACTTGCAGCCTTATATGTAGGCATGGGCCTTCACACTGAAGATCCTTTGGCAAGTGCCCTATACGTACACCAGCTCGCCCTTCGATTAGAAACAGGAGCGCGTCTCTTACGTGAAGAACCAGAGCTGGTTACAGATATCTTAACCATTGAACTCTTGTCGCAACTCAGAGGAAAAGAAGGGGAAACTGCCATCGTAGCAGCCATCTCAAAACTCCAAAAAGAGCATCCTCATATTTTTCAAGTGAATCCTCAAGCATTGATTGCCTCTCTCGGCGATCAACATATTTTGAGCCAATTGAGAGAGCTTAGAGATCCCAGTTTTGAAACCTTACGTCCTTTCATGGAGCGCGTTATAGAAACTGTAAAACGTCTTCCAAAAACACCTTAATTTATAATTCATTGGCTTTTTCTTAAAAGGTGTGTCATCTTTTTCTTTAAAAAGGAGGCTCACATGGGCATGCAAGAAGTTGGAAAACTCATCGACAAATGGATTAACGATTTAAAATTTCGCTCTGAAATTCGAAAAAATCCGGAAAGCGCAGTTCAAAAAAGTGGGATTAAATTAACAAAAGAAGAATGGAACCTATTCAAAAATGTAGATTGGTCTTTGTCGGATGAAGAATTGAAAGCCCGAATTAATAAGGGAATGTAATTAGTCAGGTAAAAATTGACACAAGTTATCGGCGTGTACGCCGCTTCGATCCAGGTAACTCT
>MGRI01000026.1 GCA_001798105.1 Deltaproteobacteria bacterium RIFCSPHIGHO2_02_FULL_40_11 | reverse complement strand
CTAATTGTTCTAAATCCCACATTTCACAATAGATTCTAAAAGCCTCATTATTCGTAGATTGTTCAGTGATCCGTGGAAATTCTCCATATACATTTTGAATATGTTTAATTTCTTTAGGAGTTAATGTTTTCATATTTGACTCAACAATGGCTTTAACGATTTCATCTGGTATAGAAGGGTATGCTTGCTTTACCTTTTCCCATGAAAGCGAAAAAGATAAATCCATTAACATGACCGCAAGATGCTGTGTTGTGTAGTTATCCACGCATAGTGCGTAAGGATTAAATGGGATATATTCGACAGTATTTTTAAAAATACCTTTTGTAACCTTTTTTTGAATACCAATTCTTTGCCACAATTCCGGATAGATTTGACTTAAGGATAGTTTTTGGTCTCCCCACTTTTTTTCCACAAAGAAAACATACAACTTCTCTAAAGATCCCCTTTCTAAAAAATCAACACAGGTTGGTAAATCATCCGAATAATCATTAATAGTCGTATCCATGTAGATAGAGCCTAAGGTTAAATATTCAAGCTTTGATATTTTTCCATCTTCAATTACATTAAGCACATCAAAGGTATAGGGAGATTTTGTAATAACAAATAAAGAAATATCCCAGGGTGGATCTGGATTATTGATTTCAAGTCCAATAAATTTCACTCCATCAAGTGAAATTGAAATTTCTAGAGAAGAAGAATCTTCAAAAGAAATAGAAAGTTGTTGAAAATGAATTTTCTGGGCAATGATGGCTTTTACAAGCTCTGAAGCCTTTGAAGCATTAACCTCAAAGACAACTCGAAATGGCTCTCCATTTGGAAAAGTTAAATCTTGATACTCCACTCGAGTTTTCCTAAAAACAGAGAGGTTATCTATGGATGTACGTCTTCCAGGAGCATAATCTTTGATTAAAGTTTCTGTTAATTGTTGAGCCTCAGGATGGCGCATGAAATCAACAATCCTTGGAAGAAGCTTCCAAAGAAATATTTGTTGATCTTGAGTTAACGAAGAAAATTTTTGTTCTGTTTGTGGATTAGATAAAAACCTTTTTACTTCTTGGGCTGTTGTTTTGTAGAAAGGAAGAACTTGATCATCTTTTATAAAATCATCCAAAGAATTTAAAGAAACACGCTTGGTATTTTCAAGTTCCCCTGCCTCACAGATAAAAGACAAAAAAATCATGAAAGGGAGCAAGAATATCCATTTTTTAAAAAATATGAATTTATGATGATCAGTCACGTTCTTAAAATACTGCAATCTTTATGCCAGGGGCCACTTTAAAAATAGCTGTATAATTAAATAGTTATGATGATTTTGGGTTAGTTAATATTGATAAAAGTGCCCCTAAATGGCACCAGATCAAAATCTTTACAAGTTAGGTTGACTTTGTATATACAATAGAATACAATATGTATTATGAAGTTTGAATGGGACGATGAGAAGAATATAGCGAACTTTAGAAAACATGGGGTGTGGTTTGAAGAGGGTCAAACGGTATGGGCAGATGAAAAGTCGCAAGAGTTTTTTGATCCAGACAATAGTGACTCTGAAGATCGATTTATCAGAGTTGGTCATTCTACAAAACCAAGACTTTTACTCGTTGTATTTTGTGAGAGAGAGGAAGGCAGTAATATAAGAATTATATCGGCCCGAAAGGCCACAAAAGAGGAGGAAAAAAACTATGAAGAAGGAATATGATTTAAAGAAATTAAAAAAACGTCCTGGTACTATAAAGGTTGATAAATCAGCCACTAAAACTCCTATCAGTATCCGCCTAGATGGCGCTGATTTAGCTACCATTCGAGAGCAAGCCGAACGATTAGGGATTCCTTATCAAACTTTTGTAGGGAGCATTCTTCATCAGTTTGCCAAAGGAGATTTGGTTGAATGGAGAACTGTGGATGTACTTAAAAAACTAAAGGCTTCTGGCGAATAGCAATAACGCGATTTCAAAAAGGGAAACGATGTTCACTACTTCAACTAGATACAGAAAACACTGGATCCCCGCTTTCGCGGGGATGACGATGAGCGATGTCATCCTGGTTTTTGAATATCGATCCTTCACTTCGCTCTGGATGACAGAGTATAATTCCAGCTGAAATCTTTCCCCAGTACATGGGGCCCCTCTCGGCCTTTTAGGCCTCGGGGGAATTATGCACTACGTGCATAATTCATCTTATTTTTTGGGATAGATATTTTTCACAGGCCATTCAAAGATCGCAGATAACATTTCAAGTTGATGCCACTTTCGATTAGGAATTTGACCATTCCTTAATGGCTGATCTTATCAGCAGCATCAATCATCTTGAAATTATTCATCGATGTTTATATGTTGCCTTACCTTCCACAATCGGGAATATATCCCTTGCCAAGACCATCTCATTCACCCTATGCTGTCGCCTACCATTCTGAAAAGTTCAAATTTGAAAAAAGTGCAGACACTTCTTCTCGTGTTAAATCTTGCCCCAATATAATTTTTTGTACATCAACGATCTGCTCAAACTCATCTCTTGGAATGCGATAAATTGTAGAATTGTTAAATCCCCAAAAATCAAGTTCATACTGTATTTGCATGAAACGTTGATCATTTTCTGTAATGGACCAAATCCATAAATGATTTAGATAATATTCCTGATCATTTTTATTCAAGCTGCGTATATTTAAGGTTCTTATCCTTTTGCTATAAAATCTAAAATCATATTTTGTATTTTGAAGCAGGTTCCCATTTTCATCTACCGGGATATAACGTCTTTCAGAGCCATTCCAGATAGCATAATAGATATCTGTAACTGGATAAACGGAATCAGCGTAATCAAGGCCATCAAGAATTAACCAGCCAGTTTCTTGGTCTACAATCTTACTTCCGATGAAGCATACTTTAATTTCATCACGTCTTTCATCTTTTGAAGCAACTTCAAGTATCGGGGTAACGCTTTCAAGGGCATGGTCAGAAACCGTAAGCCAGATACGTTCATTCATATATCTTACACTGTCTAAAAAGTAACGAAAACGATCTGAATCTTCGTCATATGCATATTTTATATCCATGGGGCGGACACACATATCTTCAGCATAAGATGCCCCCATCAACATTAAAATAAAAAGAATGGAAAAGGTGAGCTTTGTTTTCATGGTTCCTCCTAAAACGAAGCTCAATATATATATAAAACAAAAGAGGGGCAATGATGAAAATATTTTCACCCTTACCCCTCTTTGCGAGTCTTTTATTTTTTTACTGCGCTAAATCTGTGTTTCCAACTTTTTTCCAGTCTGCTGGAACAGCATCAACACCATTTTCTACAAATTTTAGAATATCTTCGATGCTGGCAGTAACTTTGTAGATAGAGCCTTTATAAGAACTTGTTCCTGTGTCATCTGTTTGAAAATCGGACACAACCACAAAGTACCACTTATGTTTTGGCCCGTTGAGTTGAAATACACAGGTCATTTGATTCAAAGCGCCACTTTGATAGAACCGAATCGCTTGCTCTTTGGAGTCAAATGCTGTTTTTCCAAAGACCGGCTCATCCGACTCCAAATGGACGGACGTTAATACTGCCTCTTCCATCAAAAGCGTCATTTGCCCGTGAATGGCCTTTTTGTGCATGACCTTTGGGTCAATATGAAAAGACCCTGTAAAATTTGCAAAAGCTTGTATTCCCAAAAAAAATACAAAGAAGAATACAGAACCCATTATGATACCGATTTTTTTCATAGAACACCTCCTACATCTAACAATGCCTTAAAAGTGCAATTGAAAAATATGACATAGGTCATAGTTTTCATTGAAAACTTAGGCCATGCTAGGCGCTGGAGGTGCCGAGATGAAAATAGGCCTAAAAATATTGATTTTGATGTTTTTTGTAAGCTTAAACGGTGGTGCCGGTACAATTCGTGTAGAGGCAACGCCAGAAGAACCCTGGATTTCTCCACTTTACACATTGGTAGAATCGAATCTGATCTTTGAAGGCGAGAATGTCTATGTGTGGACAAAAGCCAAAGCCCCCGAAGACGATTTCCCGGTTCGAGACTGTAGCCCAAAAGATCAGGAAGAAAACCCCGTACATTGCAGATATCAATATGGGCTCTTTTTACTTTCTCCAGAAGACATTATCTATGATGGCAACAAGCGTTTAAAGTTTGTTAAAAATGGGTTTTACATTACGATTGCAAAGCTGGAAGGAATTCCTTTATTTCGAAAGTGGAAACTTCGCAGCAATACAAAAATTCAAGTGGGTGAATATTTTGAGGGAGCAACCGTGAGTATTTTTGACCCTCAAATTGAAGAGTAAGTAAAAAGTTGATATTGAATTTTTTATAAGGTATCGTCACATTGTTTTCTTAAGGGGCAAAGACCCTAAGTGTTGTGATGGTAAATTTGATTCAATTTATAGCAGTTTTATCCTGCGCCTTTTGGACATTTTGCAATGCAGCCGGAGCGCAAAACTCCATTTATTTGGATAATTTACGCTATGCGGATGTTTCAGAAAACGAAGAAGCGCAAACGCTCCCCATCCCCACACGTATTCATGAAATTATTTACCCCGTTTTAGGGTTTCCCGCATTGGTTCATCCTGGCCAAACGTTTTCCATGATTCTTCAGTTATCGAAAGAGCAACAAAAAAAGTTTTGGCTTACGCCGCTGCATCGCTTTGAATACCAAATTCGCTTAAGCCCCCATTTTGGGCGCTATGTTCAGCGTGAAATTCCGAAAGGATTTGAAGACTATTATCGAACCTATGCAGATTTTGTTGAACATAATGAAACAGGCCCAAAGCCATTTCGCCCCTTTTTCCGATATAATCGTATTTTTAAGCCCCATTTGTTTTATGAAATAGAGGCCGAAATTGAAAATGTAAAACATGAAAAAGAAAATTTATTTTTAACGCTGCGCCTTCCAGGAGGGATTCCCCAGCACGCCTATCGTGTGATGGATTTAGAAGTTAAAGTGATCCATAAAGAAACAGTCGTTCTGCATGATATTCAAAGACACAGTGTGAGCATTTTAAAGCCAAAAGAACGGTATCGCTTTATTCATATGGCAGACCCCCAAATTAATAATTTAGATTTTGCGTACAATGGCCATAAATTTAAAAAACATGAAGATCTCATGACACAAGAATTTGCACTGTATCAAGCCATTCAAGAAATGAATTTTATTCAACCCGACTTTGCCCTTTTATCAGGAGATTTAGTCGAAAGTGGAAATGCGTTTTATAATGATTTTATGAGTTCTTTTTTTGCTGCCAGGGATGTTCTTTTTGAACAATACGATAAAAAAAGACACTACGAGTTAGAAAAAACAAGTTACTGGAATGAATACCAAAGCATGATTCAATTTCTAAGAACTTTAAATTTCCCGGTTTTTAGTGCGATTGGAAACCATGATGGGTATGCCGCCTACGAAAAGCAAAATAATTCTGAAACGGTTTCAGAAATTCAACTCACCCATACGTGGACGGGCAAAGACACGCAAGAGACCTTATACGATGGAAAACATTATTATCAAAAAATGATTGGGCCACGCACCTATGCCTTTGATTTTGGAAAATGGCATTTTGTCGCGATGGATACGTTTGATTTGCGTCGGTTTTATCGCGTTCAGTATTCTAATTTTGGAGCCAATAATTGTGGGTGGATTTCAAAAGCACAAATGGCTTGGCTTGAAAAAGACTTTAAAGCGGCACAACTGAGCGGCAAAAAAATTATTTTACTGGGCCACCATGATCCAAGGGCCGGGGCCTTAGGGATGTATCTCAATGAAAACACATACCGATTTCCACGGCGAAAAATTCTGCGCTTGGGAGAAGAACTTTGGGAACAGCTTAGAAACTACAAAAACGATCCTTTATATGCATCCCAAGATTGGTGTGGCGTAGAAGCCCAGGCCGATCCAAATGGCTTTATCGATTCAACCTACGATTCTGCCAAAGAAATTTTAAAATTGATTGAAACCTATCCGATCACCCATGTGTTTTTAGGCCATAACCATGCAAGCTATGAAGACGACGTAAAATTGGGTGAAAAAACGGTAAAGTTTATTCATACCACAGCGTTATCTGCGCAAGCCCACCAAGCTAGAAACGATGAAAACTATCACCGAAAAGAAGGGGAGGGAGAAGGGAAGGCGTCCCATTGGGGCTATCGGCTCTTTGAGCTGGATTTGGAAGGAACGACCCTTAAAGAAACAAGTGCTTTGGAACTGGGAAATCTGAGGATCAATGTGGGGTATGACGCTGACTATAGACGCCAAGTGGGAGGATTTTTTTCAAAAAGCCGTCCGATGCCAAGTTGGCTTCCTTTTTCAGATATTCTTTCTAAATTAGATACGCTCAAAATGCTGCCCCATATTTTAAATACGAAAGACCCTATTTTAACGTTCCGTGCACTGCTTCTTCCAGAAATGAAAGACACAGCACATGCGCTTCGCACAAAACAGTTTTGGTCTGAACCTTTTGTAAGTCAAGTTGAATCAGCGTTAGAAGAAGTGGATTTAAAAATGATGGATGAAGTCGGGCCTCAAAATGATCCCCATAGCCTTTTTTTATACAATGGCAACTTAGGCGATATTTCAGGAACTGTTTCGTTTTATCCAAAGCATACACTTAAAAACCAACTGATTGGAAATTATGTTATGGTGGATGAAGACGATATGTCTCTTTTCACAGAATCCAAAAAATATTTTGATGTCCGTCAGGTGCAAGAATTGGGCGGAACGCTTTCGCAAATCGATGTTGTATTGCCCGGAAAGCGTGAAAAATCCATTTATTTAGATATCGAGGTGCCATAATGCGTTTACGGTTATTTCTTACAGTTGTGGTGGGCTTTGTGTGTTCTTCTTTGTCTGCCCAAGTCCAACATGCATTTGTTTCTGATCTAAAATCAACGCCTAAAGATTTTTTAAATGTCTTTACAGCCCCGATCGAATGGGATGGGTGGGATTTAGCGATTGGAAGTGGTGTTTTATTCACATCGATCTATCTTTATCAAAATAAAGATCAAAGTTCAGATCTTTTTTATTTTGATCGCTTAAATTCAACGCCAACACGAAAGCCTCAACCCAAAACCTATTTTGAAAAAACCTATTTTAAAGCAATGGAGATTGATCCCAAATATGGAATGTATTCATTGGGGGGAGCTTATTTTTTATCGGGGCTTTTGGGGCAAACAAAAATTAGAAAAACGTCTTTGGCATGCCTCCAGTCTTCTGGGGTGAGCCAGCTTTTGGCTGTGGTCGGCTCTTATATCTTGGCAGAACGCAGGCCAAGCTATGGGGGCGAAATGCGTTATTTTCAAGATGGCGGGCGTGGCGTCTCAGGACACGCAGCGTTTTATACCAGCTTCAGTGGGCCTTTAAATAAATTATTAACGAAAATTGAGCCCGATGATTCTTTGCAAGAAAAGACACTGAAGTATTTTGGAAAAGGTTTTATTTATGGCGTTCCTCTTTTAATGAGCTATGGCAGGCTTCGAAATAAATTAACCTGGCAACAAACCGTAGATCATCCTGTCCCTGCCCATCATGCGTGGAGTGTGTTTTTAGGCGCGGCCATTGGATATTCTGTGGGGGAATTCGTGGCAGCACGCACAGACCTGCAGAAATAACGTCAGACTTCGTTCTCATTTACTTCTTGTCAAAAAATCTGGAATCAGTATAATAAAAATATATTTGATGTTAATCCAATTAAAAATCATTTCTACTTTTTCTTTAAAAACCTGCTCATGAATTTATCTTAATGCAAAAAATTAATCTTACCTTACCAGACGGTGCCAAATTGCAATTTGAAAAAGGCGTTCTTGGAAAAGACGTTGTTTCAAAAATAGGTCCAGGCTTGGCAAAGGCCGCCATTGCACTTAAAATAAACGATTCGGAAATTAAAGATTTACATACCCCGCTTGAAGAAGATGCAAAAATTCGTGTGCTCACCGAAAAAGATCAAGAGAGTCTCGATGTTTTAAGACATTCCACGGCACATATTATGAGTGAAGCCGTTCAGTCCATTTTTAAAGATGTCAAAGTCACGATTGGGCCTGCCACAGAAACCGGCTTTTACTATGATTATGAATACGATAAAGGCTTTACGCCCGAAGACCTTCAAAAAATTGAAAAAAAGATGCAAAGCATTATTTCAGAAAAAAGGTCTTTTGAACGCGAAGTTTGCTCTAAAAAAGAAGCCATTCAGAAATTTAAAAAAATGGGGGAAACGTATAAGGTCGAAATTATTGAAGGCATTCCAGATGAAAAAGTCAGTATTTATCACCAAGGATCGTGGGAAGATCTGTGCCGGGGGCCACACATTCCCCACACCGGCTGGGTCAAGGCCTTTAAGCTGCTTTCCATTGCGGGCGCTTATTGGCGGGGCGATGAAAAAAATAAAATGCTTAGCCGTATTTATGGTACTGCCTTTTTTTCAAAAAAAGAGTTAGATGATTTTTTAATCCTTCAAGAAGAAGCCAAAAAAAGAGATCACAGAAAATTAGGAAAAGAATTGGATCTTTTTAGTTTTCATTCGGAAGCCCCTGCCATGCCTTTTTTCCATGAAAAGGGAACTTTTTTATATGAAGAAATTATAAAATATTGTATCGAAAACATTTTAAGCCGAACCCAGTATCAGCGGGTAAAAACGCCCCTTATTTATAGTGATGAACTTTGGAAGAAAAGTGGCCATTACGAAAATTATAAAGACAATATGTATCTGACAGAACAAGAGGGGGCGTCTTTGGCCGTAAAACCCATGAATTGTCCCGGCCATATTTTGGTGTATAAAAACGCGCAGCATTCTTACCGGGAGCTTCCCATTCGAATTGCAGAGTTTGGGTTT
>MGRI01000025.1:21779-32608 GCA_001798105.1 Deltaproteobacteria bacterium RIFCSPHIGHO2_02_FULL_40_11 | reverse complement strand
AATCCCTCTTCTTTGAATTTCTGCTGCAATGCTTACGTCAAGGTGTTGACTCACGGCTTTATTAGCTACCAAATTTGAAATCAAAACTTGACGCGCAAATGGATCATGACCATTGTACCATTTTCCATTTTGAATATCTTGGTCAGCTTTCTCCGTAGCTTCCCTCACAGCCTCTTCGGCTTCTACATAAAAAAGTTCCAATATATTTGGGATATCTCCCAACAAAACATTTTCTTTCTGCACCACTATCTGTAAATTGCCTACCCTTGTAATACGCTCAACTAAATATTGAACCATAAATTGATTTAAATCTGGGTCATTTCCTAAGACACTCTGCTGTTTTAAAACTGCAAAAACATCAGCCCCTTCACTTTGAGTAATAGAACGCCAAACAACAACCGTAGCAAATCTTCTAAAAAGAAGATCTCGATCAAACTCTAAATTTCCTTTGCCAAACCAATAATCCCGCAGAACAAAAGCACTATGAAGTGAGTTAGGAATCGCAAAGCGAGCACCCTGTTTCTCCAAATCAAACGCAACATTGACCCGCTCACGTAATGATAAAGGCCCATCTCCTTGTGCCTGTGAAAAACCACTGATGGGTGCCAATAAAACCAAAATGAAAACACTCTTTAAAATAAACTTCATGTAAGCCTCCTTATGTATGCTTTTAAAAGTGCTCAAATATATAGCATATTATGTCGCCCCTGAAAAGCACAAAATTTAGGCAATATATAAAAATGTTGACATGTGCCAATATACATGATTTAAATATATATTAGCACATGAAAAATAAAGGATTTCTGCTGATTCGAGAATTTGAGCGCCAAGGAAAGCGTATTTTTAGCGTTTCGGATGCAATGGCTCAATTAAAGATTTCACGTGCATCTGTGATGGCCATTTTGACACGCTTGCGCAGGGATAAGCTGATTGTAACACTGACAAATGGTCTTTATGCCATTTTAGAACCGACGGAACAAACCCATGGGCTCAGACCTCTTCGCATCTTAGCCCCCTTTATGAAACATTTACAAACAGATTATTATGTTGGACTTTTAAGTGCCGCCAATCATTGGGGGGCTGCCCATCATAAACCGCAAACCTTACAGGTTATTCTACCCAAAAGATATTTTTTAAAACGTCTTGAAAAATTAAAAATGCGATTTTTTCTTAAAAAATATTTTTCTGATATTGGAATACAAATTGTAAAAGCCTCATTTGGGTACACTAAAATTTCTTCTCCCGAGTTAACAGCTTTAGACATTATCAGCTATGAAAATGACTGCGGTGGTTTCAGCAATGTTTGTCTGGTTATCCGAGCTCTAATTGAAGAAATGAACGAAAAATCTCTAAGCACATGCTATAAAAATTATCCAATCATGTCTTCCATACAACGCCTGGGATATATGATGGAAAAATACAGTGCCCCTAAAAAGTTAATGATTCCTTTCAAAAAATGGATTCGCACCCAAAACCCTTCACCCATTCCCCTTTATTCAAAAGAGAAAAGGAAAGGTTCTATCCATAAAGATTGGATGATTCTTGAAAATGTACAATTGGAGTATGAAGAATGATTCCAGCACAAATTATTTCAAATTGGCGTATTTATGCGCCTTGGCAGGATGACGGTGATGTAGAACAAGATCTCATCCTAACACGAATGCTATTGGCAATTTATTCTGATCCATTTCTGTCTCAAAAGCTCGCATTTCGAGGGGGGACATGTTTGAATAAATTGTTTTGGCCACATCCTGTTCGCTATAGTGAAGATTTGGATTTTGTTCAAATCAATCACGAACCTATAGGCGCAACCATTAAAACTTTTCGAAAAATAATAGATCCCATCCTTGAAATGAAGGGCAAATGGGAAGCAAGGAAACATAGCTATCGAATTTATTATGTTTTTCAGTCTGAAATTGGGGGAGGAAAACGTAGAATAAAAATTGAGATCAATACCAGAGAACACTTTGCAATAGATGGCTATCAAAACAGGCCCTTATCTATGCAATCGGAGTGGTACTCCGGTCAATGTGAAATCGTAACCTTTTCTTTAGAAGAACTTTTGGCAACAAAGCTCAGGGCTCTTTATCAACGTCGAAAAGGTAGAGATTTATTTGATCTGTGGATGGCAATCAAACTAAACCCGAATTGGAATAAAGCAGTTCATATATTTTTAAAATATACGGAGCATCAAAAAAAACAAATTCACAGAAATCTTTTAAACAAAAACTTACAGGAAAAAATAGAAGATCCCAGATTTCAACAAGATACCCATGCGCTGATTATGAATCAAAAAGCGTATGACATACAAAAAGCTGCTGCCTTTGTAACAAATGAAATTTTTTCCATGATTCCCTAAAGGACCGAAGAATCTCGATGCATCTTGTTTACCGACCCCCCCGCTTTAAGCCCGTTTCACAAATACCACGCACCAAGGCTCTGGCATTGCCCCAGGTTAAAGTCAATTCCGGCACGGCTTGAATGGCTGCAGTAACAACTTCGGGTTCAATCACAATTCCTTTTTGCTGAAACTCCAGCTGCAAAACTTCATGAATCTTTTGTCGAACGACATCTGCATCTTTTGCACTGATCGCACGACGCACGCCATGCCCTTCCATCAACTTCGCTGCCACAATCTCGGAAACCCCGTCAAGCATGTCTGCATCCAATTGGTACGCAATTAAACTGCCCTCTGCTTGTGCCGCTAACACAGCATCCCCCGCAGCTTGAACGGCTTCTACCGAAGCTTTATAATCTGCTGGCGTCGGCGCTTGCCCAATCCCTCTTCTTTGAAGTTCCGCTATAAGCGGTACCTCACGTTGACTCGAGGCTTTTGCAGCCACCTTGGCCATAATCATATCTTCATACCTAGATCGAGAAGCATAGGTAGTAAACCGTCCTTCTACGAATGCGACTCCAGCAGTTTGTGCTCTAGCTTCCTTCACAGCCTCTTCGGCCTCCAAATAAAAAAGTTCCAATATATTTTCTGAAGAAACCCCTGCCGCCAGAGCCGTTGGACTTAATGGAGCAGCCTCAAGACTAAGATAAATATACTGAACCATATAATAATTTAAATCTGGATCTGTTTCTAAAATACCCCAGTTGGTTCGAAGCGCTTCTAAAACACCCGAAAAGTTAAGACACGCCAGGGATTCTATCCAAACAAGATTGGCTGCAATAATGCGAAAAATAGATTCCCGATCAAGCTTAAGCAGGAGTCTACCATCCTCACCTTCACTAAAAAAAACATCTTTAAAAGCAGATACAACGCTAGCAATATTCTCTTGTGGAGTTATTGTATTTGGACTTTCTGTGCCTGTAAAATCTTCACCGGCGACCGTACTATCTAGAATCCTATTCACCCTCTCACGTAATGATAAAGGCTCATCTCCTTGTGACTGTGAAAAACCACTGATGGGTGCCAATAAAACTAAAATCAAAACACTCTTTAAAATAAACTTCATGTAAGCCTCCTTATGTATGCTTTTAAAAGTGCTCAAATATATAGCACATTATGTCGCCCCCTGAAAAGCACAAAATTTAGGCATCTGGGTCAAATCCCTTTGCATAAATAGCATGCAAAGGGATCTGACCCGGATGCCTAAGAAGCGCTCATTGAATTTTTAGATTTGTCTCTGTAAAAAAATTACCGAACCCGCTTTAAGCCCGTTTCACAAATACCACGCACCAAGGCTCTGGCATTGCTCCAGGTTAAAGTCAATTCCGGCAGGGCTTGAATGGCTGCAGCAACAACATCGGGTTCAATTACAATGCCTTTTTGATTAAATTCAAGCTGCAAAACTTCATGAATGCTTTGTCGAATTTCACCTTGATCTTTGAGACTTAAAACGCGCTGCATGCCTTGGCCTTTCATCAGCTTTGCGACAACCATCGTTGAAACGCCTTCAAGCATGTCTTCTTCTAATTGAAAGGCAATCAAGCTTCCCTCTGCTCGAGCTCTCATGACTGCATTGCCTTCGGCGATAGCCACTTGAAGATCCCGAAAACTTGCCACCCCGGTAGACACGCCAACAGACTTGGGAACAAGCGTGTCATAAATATCTAGGATCACAGCATCACTGATTGCAGGATCATTTTGTGGCAGTAAAAGGTCTTTTTTAAGTCTTTGCTGTAAATAACGTACCTGTTCCCCTTTATCCATCTCACGAAAAGTTTTGAATTCTTCAGATGAAACAATGAAGTTTGAAGCTGCAAAAACATAAAGATCTCCCCACATCTTAAGAGAGTGTTTTCTTAAATCACCAAATGCCTTTTCTTGTTTCTCTAAAAATTGAAGTAGATTTTTAAGCGATGCATCTGAAAAAAAGACATGCGTTTTCGTCCCAAGTCGTCCTTGAACTTCAAGCACAGCCCTCACATGAGGAAACCTCTTTTCGAATCCCAAATCATCAAAAGATGGATACCTTTCCCTTAAAGTATCTTGTGCATCCAGCACATATTGAATTTGTGTAAGAAGCGCGTATCTTGAAATTTGAGAAAAAGCATTGATGCTGAACAGCATCAAAATAATGAAGCTCCCAAACAAAATTTTTATATTTTTCATATGTACTCCTTATTTACCGAATTCTCTTTAAGCCTTTTTCACATACGTTGCGTAAAAAGATTTGCGCGTTTGACCAAGTTAAAACCTTTTCAGGCAAGAGCTGAATTTCATTGAGCGTCACATCTGGATCCAGCGCCATTTGCGAAACCCTAAATTCTTCAGACAAACTCTCTTGTACCAACCGTATAATAAAATCCCTGTCGGCGGCAGAAAATTCTCTTGTTCCGCCATGGCCTTTCATGAGTTTTGCAGTTACCGTAACGGAAAGTCCGTCTAAAATAGTGTCTTGCAGCAAATGCCCCACAAAAATTTCATCAGAACTGCCTGGCACTTTTTTCGATGCATCAATCACGGCTTCAATGGACGCCTCAAAGCCTTTAATTCTAGCCAAAACTTGATCAATGATTGGATACGGGTTTTGACTAGAAACGGGATCTGTCATCACACTTCTTACAAAACTTTCTGCTTCTATGTGAAAAGCTTCTAAAAGACTTTTTAAATCAGACGGATTTCTTCGACGGTCCATGCGTGTAGGATTGAGTAAACCCAACTTTCCATGCAAGTAATACAGCATGGGACGCGTAAAATCCGGATCCCCTAGAAAAATGCCCCACTGATTTTTTAGATTCTCCATTAACGCGTCGACGTTTTGCGTGTCAAGATGTCTTGCTCCTTGAATGGCATCCACAGCCCAAGCTCTAAAAAATGAATCGCGGTTAAAATCATAGCGATGATCATCGCCAAGCCATGCATCCCGGATGCGAAGCATACTTTCAACCATCGTCATTCGGGGTGTCCCAGACCAGTTTCTTTCTGGAAATTTTTCTTCATATCCATACTTTAGCCCAAGATATGTTGTAATAAGCCTTGCCCGGCTTCGAAGTGAAATTCGATTAAAAATATTGTGTGGCGCGCGTTTCATAACTTCCAATTCAGCATCAAAAATCTGATTCACTCTTTCACGGATTGGAGAAAGATCGGTTCCAATAGATCCTGAAAATTCCTCGCGCATGGCATTCAGCGTTGCCACATAATGCCTGGACAAGACCGCAAGTTGCGTTGCGGTATCGAATGGCAAGGCATATCCTCCAAGAACAGGTTGAACATGTCTACTCAGCAGCTCATCAAATAAAAATAAAACCTGGGGCTCTGAAATCGTAGAGAACTTTCCCGCCATCGCTTTGAAAATTTCTTGTACCCGAGCTTCATCTGATGCTTCATGAAGTTTAAATTGCGATACCCCATATACCCACACATGTTGCACCAGGGCTTCTTCATGAAAATTAGCAGGTAAATAATATTGTCCCACCATTTTTTGACTGAGGTCTAAAAGACTTGTGACTTGTGTAAAGGGGACTTGTGTCTCTGTCCAAATAAATCCCACCCTGCTTAAATACTTTAAAATCAATCTCGCTTGTGTCTGAAGCGGCAAATGATAAAAAAGAAGACTTCTTTCTCGTAAAAAATCCTGGGCCATTCGAATCAACTCGACTTGCTCCTTTAAAGAAAAAGGCTGCGTTCCAAAGCGATGTACTAAAGACTGAATACGATGCTCCGCCTTTTTTCCATAAAATTCATCTGCTAAAAAGCGTACCGTATCTTCATTTAAAGCTCCATAAACCCCTGAAAGCACCATTAATTCTTCTGCCGATCGCAGTGTCATTTGACTTTCAAGCACATCCGCATCTGTTAATAAAACCAAAACTTCTTCCCGAAGCGTTGAATCGTTATCGGGTAAAAAATAGAGGTCTTGTAACTTTTGTTTTAATGCTGCGGGACGTTTTTCAGCCGTCACATTTAAAAGATCTTGGTCGTATCTTGCAATTTGCCAAACCGTAAACACCGCCAAGGCCTGCGGATCTGAAACATTTCCCAGCTTAGATTCAACTGCTCTTAAAGCTGACACATGGCGCCGAACCGTATCTTTGGAAAGGCTCCCTTTTTCGGGATCATTTTGAACAATGCCTCTTGCTGTTAAAGATTGCGTCACCAATGCGACTTGTGCCTCCAAAGACAGTGCGTCAAAATTTTTAACTTGCCCTTGAAGCTGACGAACAGCGTCTAAAACATGGCTTTTTTGGGTTCGAAGCGTATAGCGCGCTTTTTTAGCGGGTTCAGTTTCTGACGAGGTTGGCGCTTTCGGCGTTGATCTTTCGGCATGCAAACGGTCTGCAATTCTTTTTTCACGGTTTTCAAGCGCGGTCTGTAATAAAAATCGCCCCATCTCATGTTGGGATTCTTTCAGATTCTGATACGCTTCAAGAACTTTTCGAACCGCTTCTTCAGCTTCCTTATAAAAAACTTCCCAAAGATCTTTCATCTCAAGACCTTCCGCGGCAGCCAATTCATGTAAGGGCCGGATCACCGTAAAGCGATGCATCAGATAAGTTAAAAGATATGGATTTACATCTGGATCTTGTGGCGAAATTTTCCATTCCTTCCGAAAAGCTTCGAAAATATCTGAGATTCCATACTGTTCATTAAAAGTTTTCCAAAGGCTATCCACCACCCACATCCGAAAAAAAGCATCGCGGTCAAAATCTAAATTTTCTTCGCCAAACCATTGATCACGCGCATCTAGAAACGACAGGAAAAAATTTACAACACGACCTCTGATGAGACCCTCTTCATAAATTTCATCTAACGGGAAAAAACCTAATAATGTAGGTGCAATGAGGTTTACTTTTACTTCATTCCTCGTCAATCGAGGTTCTGAAAAGTTATGCCCCTCTAAAACAAGGCTTCTTTCTAAATCAAAAATGTCATTTATTTTTTCACGAAGTGATAAAGCGTGTTCATCATTCCCTTGCCCCTGCGAAAAAGCAGTTGGCATTGAAACGATCAGACTCAGCATCCCCACCAAAACAAACTTTGAAATGAATCTCATGTACCCCCCTTGTTTAGCGAACGCGCCTCAACCCTTTTTCACAAATGTTTCGCACCAAAGTCTTAGCCGTTGCCCAATTCAAAATTAAATTTGGATTGTCTTGAATGGCACTTCTAACCGCGCCTGGTTCAATGGCAAGATCTACTATATGAAACTCCGTTGCGAACGCCAAAGAAATTCTTTGGCTGATTTCATCTGCATCCTGAAGACTAATTTCACGTGAAATTCCGCGTCCTGTCATTAGCTCAGCGGCCACCTTAATTGCAACGCTTTCTAAAATCTCCTCTCCCAAAAATACTATAGCTTCTCGATCTATTTGATCTATAACCTTTGGGCCTGACTCAATAACAGTTTGGATAGCTTGTCTGGCGATCTGAAAACGAGCTTTTTCTTTAGCTTCGAAATACAAAGACTCTAATGAAAGCCCCTCCATTTTCATTGCACTCGCAGTAGGATCCGATGCAGCCTCCCTCAAAATTGAAGACATTCTTTCTTCCAAATACTTAAAAATATGTTCATTTACACCTGGGTCATTTTCTGGACATCCATACATATTTCTAAATTCCTGCAAAGTGGTAGAAACATCTTTTCCTTGGTCTTTAAAATTCAAAACAAAGACTGCAACAAATCTCCCCAAGAAGACATCACGATCAAAATCAAGATTTCTAATGCCGAACCATTGATCTCTTAACTTCAAAAGCTGCTCAATCCGCCCTACAAAAAAATACTGAGCTACCGCTTCATCGGGTCCAAGCCAAAAACGACTCCAGAATCCTCTTTCTTTTGATCTTATTGGAGGAATCATTCTATTCCCAAAATCAGAGCCCGAAATTAGATCTATCATGCTAACTGCAATATCAGAATTATCTGGCAGGGGGGATCTTCCTCTTTGCGCTTCTTCTTGAAGCAAAATGCTTCTTTCCGTGTCAAAAATCCATTCAACTTTTTGACGGAAAGATAGACTTCCTTGTACATACGCATTTACATCTTGTGCAAAAAGCATCTGCCCGTAAAAAATAAATCCCATCATGCCCATTAAAATAAGTTTTGATATCAATTTCATAAATATGAGTAGTCCTTTTTTCTTAGGGGGAATATTTGTTTTGCTTATGTAGCAGATATGTGCCTATTTTTCAAGCACGAATTTTATGGGATTCTTCGGACCTTCAGGCCGAAGTCATGACATCTTCAATGTATTGTTTTACACGATGGATCACCGGCACAGGGGTTGAGGCGCCGGCTGTAATTCCAAGCGTTTGAATGCCTTCAAACCAAGAAAAATCAATCTCGCGTTCGTGTTCAATTTGATAGCTTTTGGGTTGAAGCGTTTTACAAATATGGGTGAGTTTTTTGGTATTGGAACTGTTTTCACCCCCAATAATGATCATACACTCCACTTGAGCGGCCACCTCGGCAGCTTCTTCTTGCCGAACTTTTGTGGCATCGCAAATCGTGTCATGTACTTTTACCTCTTGAAATCGCGCTTGGCAGGCATCGACCATTTCATCTAATGTTTTTTTAGGAATGGTGGTTTGGGCAATGATGCCGACTTTTTTTGTCGCTTCAATTTTTTCAATGTCTTTTGGGTTCATCGTAATGAGTTTTTCACCTGGAATAAAACTTTTCACACTTTTCATTTCTGGATGATTTTCATCGCCCACCACAATTACAACATAGCCATGTTTATGAAGACGTCTTGCAAAATTTTGAGATTTTTTCACAAAAGGACATGTGGCATCCACCACGTTTAAACTTTTTTCTTTTGCCAACCCATACAATTCTACAGGCACCCCATGCGATCGAAAAATAACGGTGCCCCCGGAGGCTTCTTTCAGGTCCGAAATGACCTGTACGCCTTTTTTTTGGAAGTCTTCGACGACTTCGGGATTATGGACCAGAGGGCCTAGGCTGGAGATTAACGCGGAGGAAGATCCTTCGGCGCTTCGCGCCTCAGGATGACATACCTTCGCCTCAGCATGACGATGCGTTACCGCTTCAGCCATATCAATGGCGCGCTCAACCCCCCAGCACACGCCTGCATTTTTTGGAACAATAATTTTCATAATAGATCCTTCGAGCCTTTGGCTCTCAGGATGACATTTATTTTTTTATATAGAGTCGAGATCACTTCGTCAATGGTCATGGCGGAGGTATCCACCGAAATCGCATCTTTGGCTTTTTTTAAAGGGGCCAAGGCGCGCGCGGCATCTTGACGATCTCTTTTTTGAATTTCTTTTTTGAGTTCTGGAAGTGAAATCGACTGCGTTGGAAATTTTTCTTGAAGCTCCAAAAACCGCCTTTTTGTTCTTTCTTTCAGCGTTGCCACTAAAAAAAATTTAAGATCTGCCTTCGGAAAAACAACGGTTCCCAAATCTCGACCTTCCCCCACAATGCCCCCCTTTTGTCCTACTTTGCGTTGCTGGTGTAAAAGGGCCCTACGAACCAGCGGCAGCTTTGCATATTGGGATGCCAATTTTGAAACCTGAGGGGTTCGAATTTCTTGGGTGACATTTTTTCCATCTAAAAAAACAAGCTGCTTCGCACTTCCTTTTTTAAACTGAATTTTTCTTCTTTTTGAAAATAAAAATAAAGCTTTTGTATTTTTGGGGGGGATTTTTTTTTCATCTGCCTTTAAGGCAATGCACCGATACAAAGCCCCCGAATCCAAATAAAGATACCCTAGTTTTTTGGCCAAGGCCTGGCTTACGGTACTTTTTCCAGCGCCTGCAGGGCCATCAATAACAATTGTTAACTTTTGTTTTTTAGGAGACATGTGTTTCAAAAGATCCCCCGATCAAGTCGGAGGATGACTTTATGAGTTTTAAAAAATCTGGAAACGAAACATCTACGCATTCCAAATCATCAATTTTAATTTGGCCCAAACTCATTGTATTTGCAATACAAAGCATCATGCCAATGCGATGGTCTTGATAAGACGAAACGCTTGCGCCCTGTAACGGGGTTGGCCCGTCGACTTCAAAACCATCTGGCGTGGCATGGATTTGTGCGCCGCAAAGTTTTAAGCTTTCACAAATTGTTTGAATACGATTGGTTTCTTTGGTTTTGAGCCACGCAGCATCTTTGACACTCGTTTTTCCTTTGGCTTGCGTGGCAATGAGTGCAATGAGTGGAAATTCATCGATACTTCTTGGAATCAATTCTCCAGAAATTTCTGTGCCTTTCAGAGTTACGTTTTGAATTTCAATCGAACCCGAAGGTTCATTTGCAAATTCCTTTTTTGTTTCGGATTGAGTCTGAAATTTTACCCCCATCTTTTGTAAGACATCTAAAAAGCCGATTCGTGTGGGATTCAATCCCACATTTTCAATTTTAAAACGAATGCCTGGATTTAAAACTTGAAGTGCAATCATAAATGCG
>MGRI01000025.1:6942-21761 GCA_001798105.1 Deltaproteobacteria bacterium RIFCSPHIGHO2_02_FULL_40_11 | reverse complement strand
ACAACTTTTAAATCTCTGGCCTTCGGTGGATTTCCAAAAAAAGAAAGCAGCTTTTCTGTGTGATCTCGCGTCTTAGATGAAGAAAGAATTTCGAAATGATTCTGCATGCATAGCGCGTATAATTGAAGCGCTGATTTAAATTGGGCAGAGGGGGAAACAAGCGAGATCCCTCGCTGCGCTCGGGATGACAAACACGCTCGGGATGACTGCTGCTGCGCTCGAGATGACAAGGCCCCAATTCGAATCGGTGCAGTCCCATGCGGGCTACATTCAACCTGCGCGCCCAGACTTACCAAAGCGTCCACCAATTCTTGCATGGGGCGCATTTTAAGCGATGCATCGCCTGTGAGTTCGGATGGAAAATTTTGCGCAGCCAATACGCCTGTCAGTAAACGCAATGTGGTCCCGGAATTTTTACAATCGATTATTTTTTGAGGTGCTTTTAGGCCGCGTAAACCTTTGCCAAAAACAGTTATCTTTTTTTCATCAATTTTAATTTCAACGCCAAGCGCTTGAAGCGCCTCAATCGTGGCTTGTGTATCTTTTGAAATCAGCGGATTCAAAAGCTCCGATTTTCCTTCACTGAGGGAAGCTAGAATCAATGCGCGATGGGTAATAGACTTATCCCCAGGCGGAGACCACGCTTTACTGGACTGCTTCATTCAATTTTTTAAGATCTTCAGGCGTGTCAATGGAAGGTGAATTTTCTTTGGCGTGCACCATCTTCATTCGAATGCCATGCTCCAAGGCACGCAATTGTTCTAAATCTTCTTCTTTTTCTAAGCGTGTGGGATGCCATACCCGATACCCTTCTAAAATTTCTCGTTTATACCCATAAATCCCTAAGTGATGCTTCACATTCATCTCTTTTAGATTTTCGATAGAATAACTTCCAAAAAGATCGCTCCAATTATTTGTTTTTTTCCAAATCTGATTTCGAAAAGGTAAAGGATATCTTGAAAAATAAAGTGCAATGCCATTTAAATCGGTTACGACTTTCACCACATTTGGATTTAAAAACTGTTCTACCGTTTCAAAGCTGCTTGCAGCAGAACTCATTTTTAAATCTTTTTCATTCACTAAAACAGAGGCCACTTGATCAATGGTTCGAGAGGCAATCAAGGGTTGGTCGCCTTGAATATTGATTAAAATATCTGCCGAAATATTCTGAGAAACTTCTGCCACACGTTCGCTTCCACACCGGTGCTTGGGATCGGTTTGAACCACTTTGGCGCCCATTTTTTTACAGACTTCTTCAATACGTTCATCATCTGTGGCAATAAAAATATCATCAATTAAAGAGGCCTTCTGTGCAGCTTCAAAAACATGCTGCACAATGGGACGCCCTTGAAAAAGAGCAAGCGGTTTTCCATGAAATCGCGTCGAAGCATAACGAACAGGAATCACCGCAGCAATCTTCATACAGAAACGCCTATTTCTAATCCTTTTTCAATGTCTGAAATTAATTTTTCTTTGAATCCCATTTCATCTAAAATGAGATCGATCAATTCTCGAACAGCGCCGTCTCCCCCAGAACGCTGTGTAATGATATCTGCAAATTTTTTGGTCTCCGCATTTCCATTGGCAGGCACAACGGCTAAACCCGCTCGCTTTAAAAGTGGAATATCTAAAATATCATCTCCCATATAACAAACTTCTTCTGTCTTTAATTTTTTCTTTTTGAGAAGATCTTCAAAGGCTGGAATTTTATTAATTTTTTTCAGATACACATCATGAATCCCAAGCTGTGTGGCACGCGTTGTAATAATTTGCGTGTCTCTGCCTGTAATAATTGCAAATTGATACCCCAGTTTTCGTGCCAAAACAATGCCCGCACCGTCTTGCACATTAAACTTCATGTACTCAAAACCATCGTGCCCCAACATGAGTCCTGCATCTGTCAGCACCCCATCCACATCTAAAACAATGAGCTTAATTTTTTTAATTTTTTCTTTCATTCATTTGCCTCAAATACGTTTTTCGTATGGTTAATAAAATCGATTTTAAAGGTTCCGCCTGATAATCGGGATATGTCCATGGCAATGCCTGGTAACCCTCCTTCACGTATACTAATGTTAAATCCGCGAAAATTCCAGAATTTAAATAAACACGATGTGAAAAGTTTTTTCCCGTCGCTAAAATAACCTGTGCCCCATTTAAATACCCTGGATCTAAATTGAGCTGTCGCTTACCTGTCGGGTTTAGAAATTCCTTTTCGAGTTGATTGGTCCAAAGCTTTATTTCAACCAATTGATCTGGCAAAATACATTTTTCAAAACTTAAAAACGCACGGTACAAGGGCGCGCCCATTTCAGGTTCATAATAAGTTGTAAAAGTAAAAGGAATTTTTCGTTCTAGAAAATCCGGGCTTCCAAATTTTGTTTGGACAATTTCAAGCACCCGCTGGAAGACCACGTCATCACGATACAATACACTTAAAATGAGTTTTACGGGTTGTGGGGTGTGCGGCGTACTCACATTAGCTCGAAAGTCTAGAAGGCAGGGGGCTTTGATACGTAAGGTGTCTTTTAGAAACTCTATTTTTTTCTGTTTCAATATACTTTTTTAATTCCATTGCCGAAACGGCCGCTGTCCCGAGTTTTCCCACCACAACGCCTGCAGCATAATTGGCCAAAGCCACAGCTTCAGAAAGTGTTGCACCACAAGACACCGCCAAGGTTAAAGTTGCAATCACCGTATCGCCCGCACCACTCACATCAAAAACTTCTTTTGCAAACGTAGGGACCTTTAAAAATTCACCGCCTTTTTGGAAAAGCGCCATCCCCTGGGAACCTAACGTCACAACCAAGTTTTCACACCCGAGCTGGTGCATTATTTTTCGCCCCACTTCTTTTAAATCCTGTTCTGTTTCAATCTGTTTTCCCGCGGCAAAGGCAGCTTCTTTTTGATTGGGCGTTACCAAAGAGACACCTTTGTAATAAGGCATGTTTCTTTCTTTGGGATCTACAGAAATCCATTTTTTATTTTTTGCTTGGAGCTTACGAAGTTCTTTCAAAAGCGCTTCTGTAACGAGCCCCTTTCCATAATCGGAAACAATAATGGCATCAAAACACTCCCAATTTTTTTGAATAAAGGCTAAGTGCTTTTGAAACGTTTCTTCCGAAATAACAGCTTTGGTTTCGTGATCGAATCTCACCACTTGCTGATGGCCTGCAACCACACGCGTCTTTTTTGTGGTGGGGCGGTTATTGTCTGAAACAAGACCTTCGGCATTCACATGAATACTTTCTAATTCCTCATAAATAATTTTTGAGGGATAATCGCTCCCCACAACGCCACTTAAATACACATCTGCCCCCAGGGTTCTTAAGTTTCGAACCACATTGGCAGCCCCCCCCAGCATATAGGTTTCTTTTTGGACTTCGACAACAGGCACAGGGGCTTCTGGACAAATGCGTTCTACCTTGCCCCATACATAACTATCTAAAATGACATCCCCGATGACTAAAATGGTTGGGTCTGAAAACTGGTCTATAATTTTTCGAAGTTTTGAAGGTCGAATGGTACTCATATGCGCCACTGAACCTCATGCTCAATTTTTTGAAGCGCCAAATTTAAGGCACCTTTATTTTTTTCAACCATCTGTTTCGCCTTATCGCCTATGTTTTTTCGAAGTGCGCCTGAGAGCAAATATTTCTGAACCACCTGAAGCAATTCCCTACGATCTTGAACCTCAATCGCCGCTTCTTCTTCTAAAAAAGAAGTGGCAATTTGTTTAAAATTATCCATGTTTGGCCCAAATAAGACCACTTTCCCAAGCATGGCCGGCTCCAAAAGATTTTGCCCTCCCGAAGCTGTTAAACTTTTACCCATAAAGACCAAGGTTGACAAGGCGTAAAAACCAGGCAAAACCCCCATTTGGTCGATGAGATAAATCTCATTTTGAGCCCAAACCTTTGAAACTTTTTCAGAATGCAACCGACACACATATCCCATTTTTTCAATTAAACGCTGCACTTCTTCACATCTTTCCGGATGCCGAGGTGCTAAAACAAGGCGTAAGTTTAAAAATTTTTCTTTTAAAAGATCAAAGACAGATAAAAGAATGGCTTCTTCTCCCGCATGGGTACTCCCCCCCATTAGAATACTTTCCGAAGTAAAATGTAACATCTCTTTCAACGTTTGGACCTCTTGATGTAAATCATTCGAATTAAAAACAACGTCAAATTTTAGATTGCCACCGACTTGAACTTTATCTTCAGCCGCCCCCAATTCTAAAAACCGCTCAGCATCTTCTGGAGTTTGCACTTGAATCCAAGATAGTTTTTGAAGCAAAGGCTGCATAAACCAAAGCACTTTTTGATATCCACGGAAAGAACGCTTGGAGAGTCTTCCATTTAAAATACCTAATTTTACATTTTGCCGATGGGCTGCCCACCAAAAATTAGGCCAGATTTCAGTTTCAATCGAAACAAAAGCTTTGGGGCGAATGAGAGATAAAAGTCGCCAAACAGACCATAAAAAATCAATGGGATAATAGATGGCAAGATCTTCAGGTTTTAATCTGGGCGTAATCCAATTTTGTCCCGTTCGGGTTGTTGTGGAAAACACAACAATGGTTTTGGGATGTCTTTCTTTAAAATGAAGATAAAAAGAATAAATGGCATTGGCTTCGCCGACAGATACGGCATGAATCCACAGCACATCTTTTCCCTTACACCGATTCAGTTTTTCTGGAGCTGGATATCCCAGGCGCTCTAAAAACCCCTGGCGATAGCGTTTATACCGAATGATTTTCCAAAGTAAATAAGGACTGCCCAGAATGACAGCACAGAAAAAAACAATGTTATATAAAACAATCACAGTACTTTTTTTTAAAGAGAGGTTGCTTCTTCAATTAACATGATTGGAATATCATCTTGAATGGGATATTTGAGCTGACACACGTCACAGGTCAAACCATCTTCTTTGTCTGTAAGTTGAATCTCGCCTTTACACTTTGGACAGGCCAGTATGTTTAAAAGTTCTTTCGATATACTCATGCTTCATCCTTATTTTTTTGGAGGAAAAACATATTCCATGTCTTCAATTGTTTTAACTTTCCCCATTAGATAGCCGATTTTGACTTTGGTTTCAAGCTGAACCAAAAAGCGTCTGTCGTCGTCGGTAAACCATATTTTTGTATCGCCCGAGGTTTGCATTTGCCCTTCAAATTTTGCTGTGGGGCGGACGACAATGGTATCGATCAATCCAAATTCTGTCTCTAACTTTTCTCTTCCCAAAACCATTGCATTCACCACATATCTTTTTCCTTCATAATATAAATCGGCCTGGTATTTTTTCCCTACTTTTAAGGGCAATGTTCTTAAATAGTAGGCAGACGAAAAAATGTCTACCATCCCTGGAAAAATTTTATCTGTCGCCTGTTTTTCTTTGGTTCCCTTCCCCACATGAACGCGCTTCATCCAATAAGATACTTTGCGTTTATCGTAGTTAAAGATGGTGCGCCCTTCTCTGAGTCGATCTGTTTCAATTCCGTGCAATGCTGCCTTAAAAGGATAAAACGTATCTGTATCAACATAACTTTCCATCCAATCATCAATGCTATGAATCAGGTCCATCACTGAAGAACTTTTTACAGATCCCAAAAAATGGTAGGCTTTCCGATCATTCACATAAGCAAAGGGATGAACCTCCATGGTCACTTCTCCAGCCTTAATAGCAAACCACGTGAGCTTATAGGTTGTCTTTTCACCCACGCGAAAAGGAGATTTATCGATGAGCATGTTTTTACGTTGAATGGCATGGGGTTCTTCAAAATACGATTTCTTTTTTGGAAGAATCGTTTTGGGTAAAATCTCTTTTACTTTAGAAATAAGTGTGGGTTCTTTGGCTTCTTCTTTTTCCGATGGGGCCGGGACTTGCGTCGTTTCAATATCTATATCTTCAAAGTCTTTTGGCGGCTTAATCTTTTCAAGATTTTCAACCGACTGAAAGCCTCCACAGGAAGATAAAATAAAAACAAGTAAAAAACTTAGCCTTCTGGACTGTCTAACCAACGATCGTGGATCCAAAACCATTGCTCCGGTACCTTTCGAATCATTTCTTCAATTTTAAGATTACATTCTTTTGTATAAGCATATCTATTTTCTTCTTTTGTGCCAACCCTTTTATAAAAAATAGCGTCTTCCATATGTACTTTCATGCGCCCAAAAGAAGTTCGCTCACTGTAAACTGGAAAAACCTTTGCTTCTTTCTTTTCTGTTAAAACGGCCAAAGATTTCATGGTCCCAGCCAATTTTCCAAAAAAGGGAACAAAATATCCCTGTGGAGGTCGTTTTAATTGATCAAAAATAATGGCAATGGCCACATGTTCCCCAAGTAAACGAAAAATCTCTCGGCCGCTTCCTGTCGGGGAAACCAGTTTTACGCCTGTACGCGTGCGCTGCTCGGAAATCATTTTTTCCCATACGGTACTTTTTAGGGGACGAATCACCATGGCAAGATTTACCCCCACCAAGGGTGTCCAAGCAGCCAACCATTCAAAATTACCCAAATGGGCTGTTAAAATTAAAACATTCTCACCGGCGTCTAAAGCCTGCTTTACTTTAAGCACGTCTTGGGAATGAAACTCAAAACGAGATTGAAAATTTGAAACAGAAAGCGTTCGATACATTAAAACTTCTAAGACAAATAAAACATAATGTTTGAGGTTTTGTATCGCAAGCTCCTGAATCTCTTTTTTTGATTTTGTTTGGGCATATGCAATCTCTAGATTTTTTAGAATAATCTCAACTCTAAACCGAATGACAAAAAACCATACGTACGCCATCCCACGTGCAAAGGCTTCAATGCAAAATTCTGGCAACCCCCGAATCAAAATGCTTAAAAAATCTAAAATTTTAGAGACGAGACAATATTTCATGGTTAAACCCGTCTGAAAGACGAAGATCCACCCCAAGCGTATACAACGGAAGCGCAGATGCAAGTTCTTTTGGCAAGCGAACGGCATCTTTTTCTGTGGTTAAGATTAAATCGGCACGGGTTTTTTGAAACTGTCCGAAGAGGGTATCCATATCTTGATCACGGTAGGAAAAGTGATCCAGATACGTTTTAAAGCCAACCAGCTTTCCATCCAATTCTTGAATGACACGCTGAAAAGATCTTGGGTTTCCAATGCCTGCAAATGCAAAAATTCTTTTTCCTTTTAATTCTGTAAGCGGCAAAATGTCTTGAGTCCCCCAATGAGAAAGTTGCTTCGCCTCATAATTGGCTTCAAAAATATGAGCTTTGGGATGGATTTTTTGAACGTGTGATTTCAGCTGCATGAAACTTTCTGGATCAATTTGATTGCTGCGTGTAAACACCAAAACCTGGGCCCGACGAATGGCATGTAAAGGTTCCCGAAATGGCCCCAATGGTAAAAGTTTTTCTCCTTTCACAAGGACCGTTGCATCTAAAGTTAAAATATCTAAATTGCGATGCAACGCACGATGTTGGAAGGCATCATCTAAAAGTAAAATATCCAGGGAATGTCTTTTTAAAACTTCCTGGGCCACACGATAGCGATTGGCCCCAACGTAGATGGGGACCCCTGAAAGCTTTGTTGCCATAAGCCACGGCTCATCCCCGGAAGACGCGGCATTTAATAGAATAGATGTACCGTCTGTCACACAATCCCAAGGGTTTGAGCTTTTGCGCTTATAGCCTCGACTCACAATACCAACTTTTTTCCCTTCTGCTTGTAAGGCCTTACACAATGCAATCGTCAGCGGGGTTTTCCCCGTTCCGCCCACCGTAATATTTCCAATTGAAATCACATGGGCTTTGACTTTTTGAGATGAGAACCAGCCTCGGTCATAGAAAGCATTTCTTAAAATAACAATGCCCAAATACATTTTTGAAAAAACAAAAAGCAGAGGTTTCATGATCAGATAAAGCACATTCACTATTTTGGGATAAGTTGAATTTTTTTTCGGAACGATAGATTGATCTAAAACCGTCATCATTTCATTTGCAACGCGTTCATTGACATTTTGAGCCCCCAATTTCTGTCGAATGTCCTTTAATTTTTCAATGGTTTTCGTTTTTAATTCAGGATTTGAAAGATACTCTATGATTTTTTCAGCAATATTTTTACCCGTCACTGCTTTTTGTAAAAGCTCTGGAACAACAGCCTCTTTTAAAAGAATATTGGGCATTCCAAAATATTTTAGTTTTCGAATGATGAGTTTTCCCAAAAAATAAGAAAGCCAATTTAAACGATAGAGAATGACCATAGGTTTCCCTAAAATGGCTGTTTCTAACGTCGCCGTACCCGAACAGGTCATGACCACATCCGATCGAGAAACAACTTCTGACATATTGCCCTGGGATAGTTCAATTTTGAGATCTCGCAGTTTAATTTCTGTTTTGAAATCTTCCATAGTCAATGTAGGAGCCACAGGTAAGGTGAAACGCACATTTGGAATTTGTTTTTGGATAATTTCACACGCATCCAGCATGGGGGACAGAAGGTATTTGAGTTCGTTTCGACGAGAGCCGGGGAGAAGTGCAATGACAGCCTTAGCCTCAGCATCCGAAGATTTATGTGTTTCAGAACCGGCAGTCGACCCACTCCAGCGGTGGGTCGCTGCCTGCCCCTCTCGGTCCGATTGCGCTTCGCGACCAAGCCAATCGGACCTCCGAGAGGCTTCTTCAACACATAAATCTTCGGATGCTGAGGCTAACTGATCCAACAGCGGATGTCCCACAAATGTCACATCCACTCCATGGCGCTCGTAAAATTCCTTTTCAAACGGAAAAACGACCAGCATTTTGGTAATATATTTTTTAATTTTGTACACACGACGTTTGCGCCACGCCCAAACTTGCGGACTAATATAATACACAATGGGAATGCCTAACCCATGCACTTTTTTTGCCAAACGCAAATTAAAATCTGGATAATCAATTAAAATAATCAAATCTGGGTTTTGTGTTTTAATAAACTGAACCAATCGAAAATAAACGGATAAAATTTGAAAAAGTTTCAAGAAAACTTCAAATACGCCTGTAACAGCCATATCTTTGGAATGAGCCAAAAGATGCATGCCTTCTTTTTCCATGGCATCCCCACCCATCCCAAAAATTTTTAGGCTTGGATCTTTTTCTTTAAGTTTTCGAATGAGGGCTGCGCCGTGGAGGTCTCCAGAAGCTTCGCCAGCCACGATGAAGATTCTCTTTGAGGACCTTTCCATATTAAGCCCGAACTTCTGGTTGAGTTCTGCCTGGTACCGTCACATGAATTTGATCAACGATGCTTTGCGCCAAGCGAAGTGCTCTGAGTGCATCTTCACCAGAAACTCGGGGACGACTTCTGGTTTGAACCGCCTGTAAAAACGATTTAATTTCTTCTTCCAAGGCATCTTTTTTTTCTAAAGACAATGTTTCAGCCGTAATTTCTGGAAGCTTTTCATTTTGTTTTTTAACCTGACGATAAATTTCAACCTGTGCGGTTTGAAAATCGCAAGACACATAACAATCTTCTTGAAAAAAACGGATCTTTCGCATGGGTTTCATCGAAATGCGTGAAGCTGTTACATTGGCCACACACCCGGATTCAAATTTTAATCGAACATTGGCAATATCAATCAGATCACTCATCACATTGACGCCTGCGGCATCCAGGCTTGCAACCGGCGACTGCACCAAATCTAAAATAATATCTAAATCGTGGATCATGAGATCTAAGACAACATCGACCTCTGTTCCCCTTTGGACAAATGAATGTAGACGATGGCATTCAATAAAAAGCGGGTGCGTTAGACTACTTTTCATTTTTTCAATGGCAGGATTAAATCTTTCAAGATGCCCTACTTGTAAAATACATTTTCGTTCTTTGGCGAGATCGATCAACGCTTCTGCTTGCCACAGCTTATGCGTAATCGGTTTTTCAATTAAAACATCAATGCCCTGCTCCAAACATTTCCGGGCCACTTCATAATGTTGGTCTGTAGGCACAGCAATGCTCACGGCATCGACACGATCTAAAATATCGTCAACCGAATGAAAAGCGTTCGTGTGATACTTCGCTGCAATTTCTTTCGCACGCAGGGGATTGGCATCTACCACACCCACCAATTCGACATTGGGAAGTTTTGTATACTTTTCAGTGTGAAAGTTGCCCAGATATCCCACGCCGATCACGGCGGCTTGTATTCGAGTCTTTTTCATCTAGTGATTGCCTCTCTGAAAAACAAATACCTTGTTTCGACGATTCAATAAAAGATACAAGTTCTTCAACATGCGGGGATTTAATCATTGTTTTTACAAGCTTTAAACCTTCTTGAAGGGGCGCTGAACTTTTAAATAAAATTTTATAGGCTTCTTTTAAATGCCGCACAGCATCGGCTGAAAATCCACGCCGCCTGAGACCAATGGCATTTACCCCTCGAATTTGAATATGATACGCACTGCCCGAAGCAAGCATAAAAGGCGGAATATCTTTATTGGTGCCCGTACATCCGCCAATATAACTGTATTTTCCAATCCGACAAAATTGACTAATGCCTACAAGCCCCCCAATAATCGCACCATCTTGAATTTCAACATGTCCGGCCAAGGCAACATTGTTTGCAATGACAACTTCGTCTCCTAAAATACAATCGTGGGCGACATGCACGTAGGCCATGAGCAGATTGCTATCACCAATGGTGGTGATGCCTCCCCCATCCACTGTTCCACGATTCAACGTTACAGATTCGCGAAACGTATTGCCATTTCCAATTTTAAGCCATGAATTTTCACCTTTAAATTTGAGATCTTGCGGTGCACAGCCTACAGCACAAAAAGGATAAATTTTATTCCCATCGCCCATTTCCGTGTGACTTTTGATATTGGCATGGGGCCCAATCGTACAATTTTTCCCAATTTTAAGCTCCGGCCCTTCTAACACACTGTGAGACAAAATATGTGTTCCCGCCCCGATTTCCACCCCCGAACCAATGACGACATAAGCATCTACTTTTACATCTGAAGCTAATTTTGAATTGGGATGAATGACAGCGGTTGGATGAATCATTTTATTTTTGCTCCTCTTTTTTAACCATCACAGAACACATTTGAGCCTCACAACTTAGAAAAGATTCTTTTTTATTTTCAACAAAGGCTTGGCCTTTTACCATCCAAAATTTCGGCGCACGAACCTTTACAATTTCGCCTTCCAAGCGCAGCAGATCTCCTGGAACCACAGGGTGACGAAACTTGGCGTTGTCGATACTTGCCAAATAAACGTCGTAATCTTTTTTGCCTCCTAAAATATAACGAAATACCAAAAGCGCCGTCACCTGTGCCAAAGCCTCTAAAATAAGAACCCCAGGCATCACAGGATGACCCGGAAAATGCCCCTGGAAAAAAGGTTCATTTTGGGTGACTGCTTTATAGCCTACAATTTTGGCTCCTACGGCTGCTTGTTCAGGGCGTGTGACTTCCACCACACGATCCACCAATAAGAAAGGATAGCGGTGCGGTAAAATGTCTCGAATTTCTTCGGCCGTTAAGTTTTCGTATATTTTTTTTGGCATGAAGCCCTTTATTTATATTTTTTATCGTAGAGTTTAATGAGCTCTTCTGTAAAATCTTGCGCGCTGTCTGCATATAAAAGCGCCGATTTGGTGAGCACCATATCATAGCCCTTTTCTTTTGCAATTGTCTCCAACAGGGAACTCATATTTTCTAAAATGGGGGTTAAGAGTTTTTGCTCCACTTGCTGCATTTCTTGCTGGTGCTGCCCCAACGCTTGTTGAAGGCCTTGGGCTTTCTTTAAAAACTCTTCTTTTTTTTCTTTTTTCTTGGCCTCTGTTAAGACCATTTCTTGTTTTTTAAATGCTTCTTCCAAATCCATCAGTTCTTTTCGTTTTGCGTCCAGTTGCTTTTGACGCGCTGCAATTTCTGTTTGCACTTTTTTCTGCGCAGTCTTTGCGGCTTTTACAGACGCCAAGGCTTGTTGCACATCTACAAATGCAATTTTCAGAGCATGTGCTTGCGGCATCGCAAGCCCCATGCAAAAAATGACCAAACTAATCATTGTTACTTTTTTCATATATCCTCCTTCATGACACATTAAAACGGTGGGGTGATTGCAAATTCAATATTTTGCTTCTTCTCCCCCGGTTGCGGATCCAATGGGAATCCAACTTCAACCCGCAATGGGCCAAATGGAGAAAACCATCGAAATCCAAATCCTACATCTTGTCTTACTTTTCCAATATCTAAACCATTAAAAGCAGACCCAATATCATAAAATAAAACCCCTTTAATACCCATTTGGCGAATTAAAGGCAATTCATATTCTAAGTTTGCAAAAAGTTGGCGATCGCCGCCCAAAAGAACTTCTTTACCGGCGTTATCTACCCCTGTAGGGCCAATGGAAAAAGGTTTAAATCCACGCAATGAATTGACCCCCCCTAAAAAGAAACGCTCGGTGGCAGGTAAAATCTTATCTGTGGTACGCACCAAAAAACCTGTTTCCACATTCAATCGTAAAACCCCATTAAAGTACGCGGGATAATAAAATCGCGATTTTAAAATACTTTTAAAATAATTATTATCTCCGCCGAGCCCCGCAAACTCTGTGGAGAGCTGATCATAAATGCCTTTGGAAGGTTCAAAGCGATTGTTTCTGGCGTCGTACACAATGGTTCCCAACATAGAACTAATGACGCCTGGCGTACGAATGTCGTTGCTTGAGGTATTGGTGACGTCTTTTAAACGCACATCTTCTAATTTATAAGTTAAATAAGTGTTGGTCAGCTCCCCAATGGGGTGCCCCACACGAAGGTCTCCCCCCGTTTTAAGTTCTGTAAAGTTTGTGGTTCGGGTTTCGGTATTATAGGCATCAAACCCACTGCTCCAAAGTGAATCAAACGTATACGGTTCTGTAAAGCTGGTACTAAACCGCGTAGAACCATTGTCTCCGCCTGAAAGTTGCGCATTTAAAGACACCGCCTGGCCGCGCCCCAATAAATTGGTATGCGAAATTTGCGCATTGGCCACAAATTTATCGACAGAACTCCATCCCGCCCCAACCGTTAAAGCGCCTGTGGATCTTTCCGTAACATCAATATTCAAATCGACTTCACTTAATTTTTCACCTTGGGGTTTGGTATACGTTACGTCACTAAAAAATCCTAAAGCACGCACCCGATCAATACTTTTTCGAAGCTGGGTTTCACTGTATAAATCACCTTCAAATACTTTTAATTCACGACGAATCACTTTGTCTCTCGTATTAGAATTTCCTTTAATTCTAATTTTACCAAAATAAACTTTTTCGCCTTTTTCAAAATCAAAGACCAAGTTTACTTTTTTGGCTTTGTCATCAATGGCCGATTGAACGTTTACGTTGGCAAAGGCAAAGCCTTGATCTTTGTATAAATCTGCTAAGCGCAAAACTTCTTGTCTGAGTTCTTCTCGATTAAACAATTGCCCCGAAATGATCTTTCGATCTTTGGTAAAGGTATCTTTGGCAAACAATAAATCTCCAGAATAATCTAAATCTCCCAGGTAAAACTGCTCGCCTTCTTCCACAGGCACAACGATATAAACCCATCGCTTATCCGCGGACACCGTAATCACAGGTGCTGTAATTTTAACCTGCACATATCCTTTGGTATGATAAAAATACGTTAAGCTTTCTAAATCGCCTTTAAAAACTTCTTCTTGATAAGAATCGCTTTTGGTTAGCCACGACAAAAGATTTCCCTCTTTTGTGGCCATCACAGATTTCAAATCGTCATCTGAAAGTGCCGAATTTCCGATAAAATTAATTTTTCGAATTTTTACTTTGTCGAGTTCTTCAATTTTAAAAACCAAATCAACTTCGTTGGCCTTTTTATCTTGAACAATGTCATGCTTCACCTGCGCCAAAAAGAAGCCTTTTTGCTCATACATTTTTATAATTTTTTCTTTGTTTTTTTGAATTTTACTCAAATCTAAAATATCGTATTCTTTGAGGTCGACGACTTCTTTAATGGAAGAAAGGCTGACTTTGCTATACCCTTGATATTCAATTTTGCGAATGGCGGGCTTTTCAACCACCCAAAATGTAAGGTTTACCCCGCTTTCCAAGGACTCGGAATGCACTTCAATATTTTCAAAGAACCCTAAGGCATAAATATTTTGAATGCTTTTTCGAATTTTAGAGGTTTGGTAGTCTTTCCCAACAGCTTGCGTTACTTGGTTTAAAATGGCTTCTTGGCCAACCCTGCGGTTGCCTTTGACCTCAATTTTTAAAACCGTTTGTCCATAAAGAAAGGTGGGTACGCATACAAAAAAGAGTAAGAAGAAAATCTTAAACCTTAAGTCTTTAAAATAATTGCACTTTTTCTGTTTCAAACCGCAAATCCTAACAAAGAAGTACGCCATTTTGCAAGCGATATTGAATGGGACATCTTTGAGCCAATTTTTCATTGTGCGTTACAATGAGCATGGTCATTTGATATTTTTGATTGAGCTCAAACAGGAGCGATTCAATTTTTTCGCTCGTTTGTAAATCCAAATTTCCCGTTAATTCATCTGCAAACAAAACGGAAGGCTTCATCACAAGCGCTCTGGCAATAGCAACGCGTTGTTGCTCGCCACCCGAAAGCTCACCCGGTTTATGGTTGAGGCGATCTTTCAGCCCCAGTTCACTTAAAATTTCTTGGGCTTGAGACTGCGCATTTTTTTGATTTTCGCCAGAGATTAAAACCGGCATCATGACATTTTCCAGCGCGCTAAATTCTGGCAATAAATGATGAAATTGAAACACAAATCCAATATGACGATTTCGAAATTTTGCCAACCCATTTTCGTCTAAAGAAAAGATAGATTTTCCG
>MGRI01000025.1:0-6934 GCA_001798105.1 Deltaproteobacteria bacterium RIFCSPHIGHO2_02_FULL_40_11 | reverse complement strand
CACTTCACCTTGGGTGGGACGATCGAGGGCGCCTAAAAGATGCAGTAACGTACTTTTTCCAACGCCCGAAGCCCCCACAATCGAAATACAATCTCCCTTTTGAACTGAAAAATTCACATCCTTTAAAACTTCAATTTTTTCTGTTCCCAATGTAAATGTTTTACATAAATTTTTGGTTTGTAAAATTTCACTCATAACGTAATCCTTCCGCAGGATAAGAACTTGCCGCGCGCAAAGAAGGCAAAACCGAAGCCAAAAGCGATAGTATCACCATCCCTCCGCCAATCCAAAGAACTTCCTGCCAGCGAATTTTAACAGGCAAATAAGAAAGATAGTAAACTTCTGGGCTTAAGGAAATCAAATGCAAGCGGTCAATTAAAAAACAAACAATCACAGCCAAAAAGATGCCAATGGCCGTTCCTAAAACGCCCATGTAAAGCCCTTTCAATAAAAAGATATTGGCAATACGCCTTTTTGTAAGCCCCATGGATTTTAAAATGGCAATTTCTTTTGTTTTTTCAATGACAATCATAATGAGACTACTCATCACATTAAAAGCGGCAACTGCGATAATGCTAATTAAAATAATGGCCATGACGGTTTTTTGAAGCTCGATGGCTTCAAAAATATTTCGGTTCATGTCCATCCAGGTCCGCATAAATAAAGGCAGCTCTACTTGAGCACGAATTTCCCTGCCCACAGATTTTGCCAAAGCAGGATTTTGGATTTGAACTTTAAAAGCCGAAACCAAATTCCCCCAATGAAGATGTTTTTGTGTAAATGCAAGATCTGCATACACATACCGAAGCGAATATTCGTATACGCCTGGATCGAATACACCCAAAACTTTTAATGAAAAAATCTTTGGAGCTGCTTCATTGGCCGTCGTTTGCGTTAAAAGCACTTTGACCGTATCGCCAGGTTTTAGGTTCAGTTTCCTGGCCAATTCTTGCCCCACAAAACACCCGTCTTTAGACGGTTGCCTTCCTCCCAGAGCAGGAATCCAGTGACTTTCAGTGGCTTCAACCCCTTCTAAAACGCCCCCTTGCACACGCCCTTCGTGCACAAACAAAACTTCATTGTACGTAATGGGCAAAACCCCTTTGACTTCGGAATTCGATTTTTTAATTTCAGCTTTTAACTTTTCCCAATTTTCAATCCCTTTATCTTTTCTGTAAAATAAAATATGAGATTGCGTCGCCATCATATTTTTTTTGAGTTCTTGTTCAAAACCATTCATGACAGAAATCACAACAATTAAGGCCATAACACCGATGGATAGCCCAAATAAAGTCATTCTGGTTGTAAAGGGAATAAAAGAGGCGGGATGGCGCATGTGGCCAAAGGCAATTTTGGCTTCCAGCATGCCAAAAAAAGCCCATCTACTTCGTTGCCCTCGTCGGCTCTCCTTCGACGTACCGCTCAAGTACGCCTCAGTCGTGCCTTCTCGGGCGCCTCGTATCTGGACCTTTTTTGACATCCTGGACTTACCACGTTAAACCTTTCTCATTTGTGGAAATAAAATGACATCCCGAATTGAGGGCGAATCGGTAAACAACATCACCAGGCGGTCTATGCCAATCCCCTCGCCTGCCGTCGGCGGCATCCCGTATTCCAACGCCCGCACATAGTCTTCGTCCATTTGATGCGATTCTTCGTCTCCCGATTTTCGCTCTTTCACCTGATCTTCAAAACGCGTTTTTTGATCCATTGGATCATTGAGCTCTGAAAAGGCATTGGCAATTTCCCTGCCATAAATATAGAGCTCAAAGCGATCCACATAAAATGGATCTTTGTCATTTTTTCGAGACAAAGGCGAAACTGCCAGGGGATACTGATAAATAAAGGTGGGTTGGATGAGCTTTGCTTCCACAAATTGTTCAAAAACAGTTGTCATCAAGTGCCCCAAATCACGGTGCATCGGAAGAGTCGCTGACCCAACTTCAACTTGTCTTTTTTGTAAGCCTTGAATAATTTTTTCTTCGCTCTTTAAATCACCTTCTGAAAAATCTGTGTATTTTAAAATCGCTTCTTTCAAAGTCAACCGCGCCCAAGGGGCCTTGAGATGAATTTCTTTTCCTTGATACGTAAGCTTGGGTTCTCCAAAAATTTCTTTTGCCAAAGTTGTAATGAGATCTTCCGTTAAATTCATTAAATCTTGATAGGTGGCATAGGCTTGATAAAATTCAATCATGGTAAATTCGGGGTTGTGCTGAATGGAAATCCCTTCATTTCGAAAATTTCGGTTCACTTCAAACACACGATCCAAGCCCCCCACAACCAGGCGCTTCAAATAAAGTTCCGGCGCAATTCTTAAGTAAAGATCCATGTCTAAGGTATTGTGATGCGTTACAAAAGGTTTGGCCAAAGCCCCCCCCGCAATGGCATGCATCATGGGGGTTTCGACTTCAATATAATCCAGGTTTGTAAAATAGTTTCGAATGCGTTGAATAATTTGAGAGCGCATTCGAAAAACATCGCGCACTTTTGGGTTTACAATAAGATCTAAATAACGTTGGCGATAGCGCACTTCCACATCTTGCAGCCCATGCCATTTTTCAGGAAGCGGATGAAGGCATTTGGCTAAAAGTTTAAAAGCTGTGGCGCGAAGCGTGAGTTCATTGGTTTTGGTACGAAATAAATCGCCCTCAATGCCCACAATATCCCCCATGTCTAAAACAGCGGGCACAATGGAAAAGGCTTCATCCCCCAAAACATCTTTGGCCACATAAACTTGTATTTTTTGGGTGCGGTCTTGAATTTGTAAAAAGGCAGCTTTTCCAAAGCTACGCAGGCCCAAAACACGCCCTGCGATTTTAAACTTCTCTTGAACCGTCTTTAATTTTTCTGCATCATAAGTTGCATAAGCCTGATGAATTTGGGCTGCTGTATGGACGGGCACAAAATCATTGGGATAGGGATTGCCCTTCAACTCTTTTAACTTTTCAAGCTTTTGAAACCGCTCTTTACTTTGTTCATCAAGTTCCATAAACACATCATTTCCGCGAAAGCGGAAATCTAAAGGTAGCTGAAGGCACAGCTTGCGTCAAGAAAAGCCGACTTGCTCCACGCCATTCTTCGTGATAGGAAAACATTCCAAATGAGAGGTTATCGATACATCGCACTACTTTCATTTTGCGTCCTTCTAACCGCAACGATCAACGCACATGCTGAATTAAAAACCGTATATGGGAAAATCCACATCGACGCAAAAACACAAGAAGCTTTTTTACTTAAAACCCTTCCCACGAAACAACAAAAGTATATTCGCCTTCTGCATGGTACATTTCAGGTGCCCTTCATTATATTTCATCATATGGACGTCATGGTACAGGGCGAAGCCATCCTTACATATTCAATTTCTGACATCTCCGCCACAGCTGGCTTAAAAGTGGATCGACTTGTCAAACTTTCGCCTTTTGAAGGCCAAAAAGCTTCAAGCGAAAAAGATCTTCGCACCGCCCACCAAAGAATCGCCATTGAAAAAGATGTCATTCAAACATTTGAAAAAGATATTGTAGAACAAGCCAGACTCCTTTCTGAAAGTGAAAAACGCGTTAACCAGGCCATCCTCATGGGGTATGTGGATGATGTACTTTTGCTTTTGGCAACAGCAGGCACATTAAAATATCTTCAAAAATTACCGAAAAGCATTGCCGTTTTTAATGAGCTAATCGATTTTATGGCCGATTATAAAATCCTGATGGCCCCCATTTTGGGGCTTTCTTATAGACTGTTTCAATACGGAAGGACCGTCGTTCAACATGGAGATGAGATCATGGAACAATGGTCCAATACGCCCAAAGAAGAAAAAAAAGAGCACGAGGAAGAGATAAATTCTGACATTGAAAACCGAATGGTTCAGGTTCTTTTTCCATTGGTCCAAAAATTAAATAGTGTCATGACAACAAAGCAGTATCTTGAATTTAGAAACATGCTTTCCATGCCTACCGATACAACGTTTTTAGAGTTCGTTGAACAACTCATTAAAATTACTTTTTGGATGGGCGATATCCTAATTCAAGAACAACAAAGAAAAATTAATGAGGCACCCTGGACAAAATATAACTTTTCTTCTTGGTTAAAAATGACATTTAATTTTTTCCATGAAGGTGGCAGAATGGGATATCAAACAGATTATTATTCAGATTTATCTGAAATCACCCTTCAAAGAATTTTTTTAAAAACGCTCTTAATGAAGCTTTTTCAGCTGAGAATTACAATTTATGAAGCCCTACTTCCAACCCCCAAAGTGATTGAATCTACCGTTCATGAACTTGAAATAGAAGTTTCAAACCAGTGGCTCGAGGCCTTTGAAAACAGTCCCAGCCTCTGGGAATAGCAGTTATCCCCCCCCTTGACAGAGACTAAAAATAGCCCTATTAATGGGCAACTTTTAATTTCAGGAGGAAATAATGAATAAAAAATACTCATCTTTATGGATCGTCGTTTTTTTAAGTTTGGCTTTAGCTCAAACCCAATGCGTTTCAAAAAAAGATCCTATTCAGACAGCCCAAAAAGAAGAAACAATTCATGAATCGTTACAGGCTAAGGAAGTTCAAAATCCAACAATTGAATTAGAAGATTATTTGAATATGCCTCTTCGGATTTATGAATTTTCATCTTTTGATCAACGGCCAATTCATTTTTATAAGCTCTATCGTGTAGATACACGAAAAAGTTCATCTCAGGAAATTCATTTTTATGTTGTAACGTATCATGCCAATGGCAAATTTGAGGTAACGACAGAAACACTCAATAACGACATGCTTCAATATGCAATGAAAAATCGCGTTGAAGTGGCATTGAATCAACAATTTGATCCCCAAAAAAATGTTTCCTACGATATTGAAAATTCTAGGTGGCAGGAAGATCTACTCATTGTAAATGCCTCCCTAACCTCCGGAAATCAAAATTTTAAACGAGTACTTTATTTTAAACCGGGCGTTGTAACACCCATTCCAGGGGGTTTTGTGCAGATGGAAACGGTTGAAAGACGGCCGGAATTGATTCGTGCGCAGTGTAATTTGCTAACCGACGATGCAAAAATTTCAGAAATCGATATGCTCTTTCAGGGAGCGCTTCGTCAAAAGGCTTTAACAACAAAAGATCCAAAACTCATTGCACTCATGCACCACTGGTCTGCACTTTTAATGAAAGAAAAGACAGGGTGGTAACCATGAAAACACAAAAAATACTTATTTTAAGTATTTGGGTGGGATTTTATTTATGTTTAAATATCGCTCATGCAGGTGGATGGTCGTGGAATAAAAACAATCCTCAACACAATGAATCCTCACAAGATGTTTATGAAGCACAAACAGACTGGAAAACAGCATTAGAAAAAATAGCGCGTCAGGTTGAAAACGACTATTTTTCTTTTACAAGATCTTATGATTTAAAAACCCCAGGTTTAAACACTTCCAGACGGATTCAAACGTATTCAAGGCTACGTTCGGAATATATGTTGGCGGGAGAGCCCATTTTAAGTGTGGCCGTTGTAGATGAAATTATTTTAGATGTGTTGGATGCAAATGCACACCCCATGAAACGAGATACCTTAACCTATATTTCAAAAATGATTGCCGACCAACTGAATCAAAACCCCAAAATTGAACTGGTCAATCGTAATCAATCGGAGGCCGTTAACAAGGAACTTCATTTTCAAATGAGTGAGCTTGTAGATCCTGCAACAGCAGCACGCTTGGGACGTTTGCGCGGGGTTCGATATTTGGTTGTTGTGACTGCAGAGAGTACTGCAAAAGATTCAGACATTTTTGTTCAAGTTGTCGATGTAGAAACAGCCGAAGAGCTTCCACCTTTATCTCGTGATCAAAGTGGTGTTTATAGCGTAAGAGCTTTTATGGAAAATGCTCAAAATTATAATGTCCTTTATGAAAATTATCCGCGCGACCAAAAAGAAGAAGAGGTCTCTGGGAAACCCTTAGAAACAAAAGTACAAGAGGAATCCACGGTAGGAGAACCTACAAAAGAACAGCTTTCTCAAGATCGTCTTTTACCACCCCCACCGCCCCTACAGCCTCCACCCCTTAGACCTCGAACCAAACTTGAGTTTTATGATATGCTTCGGAAAGATTTTAAAATTCGTGTGTATTTTTCGGAAAAACTAAAAGATCTTTATAAAAAAATTCCAGAAAGCATGCGTCGTTTCGAAGAAACTTTATTTTTGGATTTATATAAACGTATTTTAAGTGGAAAAACGGTGCTTCTTGATAATAAAAATAAAAAGTGCCATCGAGAAGATAGTGAAGTTTTTAATAACTATGGGACAGCACACGGATTTTATCCTTATTTAGATTTCTCTGATCCAAGCCTTGAGCTATCTTCTTGTGAGCACATCCAGACCCACTTAGAAGCGGCCGATGCTTCTGGTATCCTCCTTGAATTTGCAAAAGCATATGACAAGCTGCCTCGATCTCAACAAAGTGAAATTCGAAAATTATATCCTACAATTGATTTACATTTTTTAAGCTGGAATGATGATTACATGGATCAATATGATATTGAACAGTATAAACGATGGGGCAATCCCTACCCCTTAAGTCGTTATATGAGACTTAATAAAGAGGGTGGAGAAATTTACCTTTTTACACAGTGGGGGATTGACCTCATGCCTCTTACAAAAGAAATTTATCCTGTTTTAGAAAATCAAAGAGGGCGTGAAAGCTTTTATGATCAGGCAACTTTTCGTTGGCTTTATGACTTTCCCTCTTATTCACACAACGCGTCGTTTCATTTAAGAAATCAAGTTGATCGAGAACTGGAAGCGATTGATGTTTTTAGCTTTACAGCCGGAACCGCTTTGATTGAAACCCATGATCAAAAAGAAAGAGCTGGCAATTTCGCTTTTGATTTTCTTACTTACGATGATGGGCAAAAAAATGGAAGAATTCTTCGAGGAAGCATCCTGCAG
>MGRI01000024.1:356-9232 GCA_001798105.1 Deltaproteobacteria bacterium RIFCSPHIGHO2_02_FULL_40_11 | reverse complement strand
GATCCGGAGATTGGGCTGTAAAAAGCTCATATTTGGGGGTTCGAAAGAGGCGTTTTAACGCCGAAAGCACATACTGTTCGTCATCTAATATAAGAAGCGAGATTTTTTCCATTTACACAATACCTTATGGGGAGATGGCTTATTGTAGCACTGTTGGGTGTTCGGGGCAAACGTTCGATCTGAAAAACTGTCATTCTGAGCGGAAAAACTGTCATTCTGAGCGCGAAGCGCGAAGAATCTCTTTTGGGACAGAAATACACACTTTATTTCGCCCCTCTTTTTTGGCAGCATACAGGGCCTGGTCAGCGGCATTCAGTAAAACAACGTCACTTTTTTGCCCTGGGGTGTGGAAGTTGGAAATGCCAACACTTACGGTTAAGCGTAAATCGCCAATCAGGTGTGTGTAATCGTAGGCTTCTATTTTTTTACGAATGCGTTCGGCAAGCAATGTTGCATGGCCAATCGTCGTTTCAGGAAGTAAGATCGCAAATTCTTCCCCCCCAAACCGAGAAATCACATCTATTTTTCGGACAGCAGATCTTAAGACATCCGAAACTTCTTCTAAGACGTGATCCCCCACCAGGTGTCCATAGGTATCATTAATTTTTTTAAAGTAATCAATATCGACCATTAAAAGAGATAGGTGGCGTTGATACCGTCTGGCACGGTCTGTTTCGCGTTGTAAGATTTCTTTAAAGGCATATCGATTATAAAGTCCTGTCAGAAGATCTCGGATGCCATATAAGGAAGACTCCCGGTACGTGATGCCAGATTTTATGGATTGAATCAGTGTCGATAGAGCTACAGGTTGCGTTAAGCAATCGCTTATTTTTAAATTAAAAAGATCTCGGATGTTTTGAGCCGTATCATCTTTTGTAAGGACGATGACAGCAGGATGGGTTACGCAAGCAACCAGTTTTTGTGTCACTTCGAAGCTTTCTTTTTTAAAAGCATCTTGGTTTAAAAGAACGACCGCAATATCTTGATGCGATATTTTTTTCAGCGCTTTTTGAATATTTTTTTCTTCTAAAACTGTAAATTGTGATTTGGAAAACTGTGCTTTTAAAACCCGCATGGTTTTTTGGGGAACTTCAATACATAAAATACGATGTTCTAAAAATTGCTGATTTGGATTTCGGTCTTTAACTTGCGCCATGTTTTTCACTTACGTACAGCTTTTGGGGTACGGTCTGTTAAGACTGGTAATTAGCTGAATAATTCTATATAGTTGTATCGAAATTCTTGTGTTTTGTCAAACGAGAGGCTAAGACGAAAATAATGATAGACACACAATATAAACCCAAAGACATTGAAAAAAAATGGTACGCCTTTTGGGAAGAAAAGGCATTTTTTAAGGCAGATAACACATCTTCCAAAGATCCGTTTGTCATTATGATGCCGCCTCCGAATGTCACAGGAGCCCTCCATCAAGGGCACGCGCTGACCTCTTATATTCAAGATTGTCTCATCCGTTGGAAACGCATGTGTGGGTATAACGTGCTTTGGTTGCCGGGGTCGGACCATGCGGGGATTGCGACCCAAAATGTGGTGGAAAAAGAATTGGCCAAAGCGGGAACCTCTCGGCACAAATTGGGAAGAGAAAAATTTTTAGAACGCGTTTGGCAGTGGAAAGAACAATACGGCAATCGCATTATGGAGCAGCTTCGAAGTTTTGGTTCTTCCTGCGATTGGTCCAGACAGCGTTTTACGATGGATGAAAAAGCATCTAAAGCCGTGCGTGAAGTTTTTGTAAGGCTGTATCAAGAAAAACTGATTTATCGGGGCGATTATCTCATTAACTGGTGCCCCAGGTGTGAATCTGCCATTTCGGATTTAGAAGTAACGCATGTGGAAAAATCGGGGCATCTTTGGCAAATAAAATATCCTTTAGAAGAGGGTTCGGGATGGATTACAGTTGCCACCACAAGGCCAGAAACCATGCTTGGCGATACAGCCATTGCCGTGCATCCCAAAGATGACCGATATAAATCTTTTGTGGGTAAATATGTTCTTTTGCCGCTGATCAAACGAAAAATTCCAATCATTCAAGATGAATACGTGGATCAAGCCTTTGGATCGGGGGCTGTGAAAATTACGCCAGGACACGATTTTAACGATTTTGAAGTGGGGCGGCGCCATCATCTGAAAGTGATTTCCGTTTTAGACGCCAAAGGAAAGATGAATGAAAATTCGGGCGCGTATCAAGGCTTGGATCGTTTTAAAGCAAGAAAACAGGTTTTAGAGGATCTCAAAACAGAAGGTCTTTTAGAAGGAGAAGAAAGCCACACGCTTTCTATTGGGCATTGCGAGCGGTGTCAAACGGTTGTGGAACCCAGGCATTCTACGCAGTGGTTTGTAAAAACAAAGCCCTTGGCGGCACCAGCTATTGAAGCGGTGCGCTCGGGTGAAGTTAAAATTATTCCAGAGTCTTGGGCGAAAACGTATTTTCACTGGATGGAAAATATTAAAGACTGGTGTATTTCAAGACAAATTTGGTGGGGGCATCGCATTCCAGCTTGGCATTGTAGAGACTGTAAAAAAATAACGGTTTCTTCCAAAGATCCTGTGCAGTGCGAGCATTGTAAGTCTAAAAAAATAGACCAAGACCCAGATGTTTTAGATACCTGGTTTAGTTCCGCACTTTGGCCGTTTTCTACCTTGGGGTGGCCTGATGAAACCAAAGATTTAGAAAAATTTTATCCGTCTACAGTTATGGAAACGGGGTTTGATATTTTATTTTTCTGGGTGGCCAGGATGATGATGATGGGCATTCATTTTATGAAAAAGCCGCCTTTTCAATTTGTGTACTTACACGCCATGGTTCGAGACGTGCAGGGTCAAAAAATGTCTAAATCCAAGGGCAATGTGATTGATCCTTTAGATACGATTGAAAAGTATGGTTCGGATGCCTTACGGTTTACGCATTTGTCTTTGGCCACCCAAGGAAGAGATGTGAAGCTTACAGACGAACGCATTCAAGGATATAGGAATTTCGTCAATAAGATTTGGAACGCAACGCGGTTTGTGTTGATGCAGGAAAGTCATCCTGAGCCGCAGGCGAAGGATCCCGAACGCGCCACCACCGACCGTTGGATCTTAACGCGGCTGCATGAAACCATTCGAGACGTCAACGCCGCACTAGAAGCCTATAAGTTAAATGAAGCCACTTACTTGGCATATCATTTCACCTGGAGTGAATTTTGCGATTGGTACATTGAACTTTCGAAAACATCGCCGAATCCCGATGTCCTCACTTATGTTTTAAAAGAACTTTTAAAACTTTTACATCCTTTTTTACCGTTTGTGACAGAAGAATTGTGGCAACACGTCCAGGAAACAGAAAGCATTATGCTTTCCCCTTACCCAAAGTTCGATGAAGCTTACATCGATGCCTCCGCCAAACAAGAAATCGAAGTTTTAAAAGCTGTTGTTTTATATGTGCGAAATATCAGAGGCGAAAACAATGTAAAACCTTCAAAACAAATTCCAGTCAGCATTCTTCCCAAAGATAAAACAACGCGCCAAATTTTAGAACGTGAACAAAAGGCCATTGAAAACCTAGCCAAAATTTCTGAACTCAAAATTTTAGATGATCTTCCAGACGCCAAAGACCAGGTCACAGGCACAGTGGGCTTTGCAGAAATTTTCATTTCCATGTCCGAGCTCTTTAATCAAGAAGAAGAAAAAAAGCGCTTAGAAAAAGAACTCTTAAAAATTGGGCAAGATTTAACGGGCATTCAACAAAGACTTTCCCAAGACGCTTTCGTTTCCAAAGCTCCCAAAGAAGTTGTGGAAAAAGAAAGGGCGCGCCTTGCCATGCTCACCGAAAAAGAAGCAAAGCTGAAAGAAAATTTAAGTAAAATTAAAACTTTTTAGCGCTCTGTAATTGAAGCGTACCTAAAACCGTGCTTGATACGCCGCACGACTGATCGATCCGCTTATTTCTTCCCCGCCTGTCATTAAAAGAGAGCCATTTTTAAGTAAGGTGGATTGGTGATCTGATTTTCCTTGCGGGAAGAGGTTGGAAGAAATTTCAATGGTATTTGTTTTTAAATCCAAAACTTCTACACTTTTTAAAATTTGATCAGGCTCACCATGAATTTCACCTCCCACCAAAACAATTCGGCCGTCTTGGAGTTGAAGCATTTGATGGTCTTCTCTAGGTTCATGCATCTTGATCTCTAAAAGAGACGCAATACCACTTTGAAGATTTATAATTTCAAAAGAGGGCGTCGTGATTGCCTTGGCATTCGTGCCGCCACTGATTAAGATTTCGTTGTCATTTAAAAACAGCATCGCTTGGTCTTCTCTGGGTTCTTTTAATTTTCCGAATAGACGAAAGGTTTCTGTTTTAGTATCCAATTCAATCATGTTTTCACGATTGCCCATGCCGCCCACAATTAAAATATTGCCATTGGGAAGTGTTAAAGAGCGATGCATCGTAAGCCTTGAAAAATAGGGAGGATAAGGAATTTCGTAAGCGGTTTGTGTGTTTAAATCATACACTTCGCAGGTTTTTAGGGGGACCAATTCAAACCCCAGTTTATTGAATGTTGGCGTTAAAAGTCGCTGATCGGATTCCAAAGGAATAAAGTCATTTTGAGGGTCACTGTTTTGCGCAAAATTAATTTTTACAAAATAGCCCCCAATCATAAAAAGTTTATGGCCATCAATCAAATGGGCTGTATGCCCGGCTCTGGCGGAAAGGGGTGCTTTTAATTTTTCAAACCGATAGGTTTTTGAATTAAAAAGTTCCATGACAGCACTTCTATTGCCACCAGAAATCACCACATTGCCATTGGGGAGCAATGTTGCGGCGTGTTCTGTATGATAGTCATGCATCCCATAAGCACTAAAAAAGCGGTTTTGAATGGGATCAAAAATTTCTGCCGAACTTAAGGTCCAGGGAATGGGCCAAAGACTACTGACGCCGCCTGTTAAAAGAACATTTCCATCCTTTAAGAGGGTCGCTTGATGCAAGGCCCTTTTGGAAGCCATGCCATGCGTAGAGATATTCATTGCCATGGCAGATGTATTTACGGTGAGCGCTAAAAAACAAAAAATTATTTTTTTCATGATTAAACTCCTTCTTTCAAATTTCAAACGAACCCTTTTTTGTTGTATCGAATTCATGTTAAGATGGCCAGTAAAAGAAATGAAAGCGATTTTATTTTTAGCAGGCAAATTTCAGCTGACCCAAAAGATTCGAAAAGAAATCAAAGTGGCTGGTTTGGTTGTTGCAGCCGATAGCGGTGCGTTACATGCAAAAAAAGCGGGCGTTTCGCCTCATTATATTGTGGGGGATTTTGATTCTTTAGGAAAGGGAGACAGATCCCTTTGGGGTTTGTCTCCGGAAAAATTCATATCTTTCCCCTCCAAAAAAGATAAATCCGATGGGCATTTGGCCTTGGAATTCGTTCTTTCAAAAAAACCAAAGGAAATTGTATTTTTAGGCGCATTGGGCGGTAAATTGGATTACCTCTTTTCCAATCTTTTTTTACTGACAAAAATCCCAGCTTCAATCCCAGCAAAAATAGTGGATGCCGGATCTGAAATTTATTGGGTGCGTAAAAAGCAAGTTCTCCATGGAAAAAAAGGAGATCGTGTTTCAATGCTTCCCATTGCACCTTCCGGCGCAGTCCTCAAAACAAAAGGGCTTTTGTATGCCCTCCATCGTAAAAAGCTCCATTTTGGCTCTCACGGCTTAAGCAATCAAATGACAAAAGACCGTTGTGAAATCCATGTCTTACAAGGTGGGGTTTTTGTGTTTCATGATTGCGGTCAAACTGGGGTCTGACCCCAACAATTTCCTTGTAAGTAAAATATTTGCATGCTAAATTCGTGTGCAATGTTTGTCGATCGTTTCATGACGTATTTTTCGAATGATCTCGCCATTGATTTAGGAACCGCCAATACACTCGTTTATATGAAAGACAAAGGCATCGTTTTAAATGAGCCTTCTGTGGTTGCGGTTCAAAGAACCAGAAACGGTGGATCTAAAGTTTTAGCGGTTGGCAAAGAAGCCAAACGCATGTTGGGAAGAACGCCGGGGAGCATTGTGGCCATTCGTCCCATGAAAGATGGCGTGATTGCAGACTTTGAAGTCACGCAAGCCATGCTGAAATACTTCATTAATAAAGCTATTCCTCAAAGATCTTTTTTAAGACCCAGAATTGTAATTTGTATCCCTTATGGCATTACGCAAGTTGAAAGAAGGGCTGTGAAAGAAGCTGCCGAAGCGGCAGGATGTAGAGAAGTTTATCTCATTGAAGAGCCCATGGCGGCTGCCATTGGTGCGGGGCTGCCTGTCACCGAACCTTCTGGAAGCATGGTTGTGGATATTGGCGGTGGCACCACAGAAGTTGCTGTGATTTCTTTAGGGGGCATTGTGTGCAGCCAATCCATTCGTGTGGCGGGCGATAAATTTGACGAAGCCATTATTCAATACATGCGAAAGCAATATAATCTTTTAATTGGGGAACGTACGGCAGAAAATATTAAACTTACCATTGGTAACGCCGCGCCCACGGAAGAATTACGAACCGTTCGGGTAAAAGGAAGAGACTTGGTGGGTGGCGCGCCGATTACTGTAGAAGTAACTTCAGATGAAATTCGAGAAGCTTTATCTGAACCCTTAAACGCCATTATTGATGCCATTCGCCAAACCTTAGAAAAAACACAGCCAGAATTGGCCGCAGATCTTACAGATAATGGGATTGTGTTAACGGGCGGGGGAGCCTTGTTAACCAATTTAGATCAACTCATTCGCGAAAAAACAGAACTGCCTGTGTCGATTGCTGAAGATCCGCTTTCTTGTGTGGTGTATGGTTCTGGAAAAGTGCTTTCGGAATTAGACCTGATGCGCAATCTCACATTAGAATAACCTGACTTCAGATACACTTCGCGCTCCTTCGTCAGACTTCCTCCTCAAAAGCTCAACGTACTATATAAGTACGCCTCGCTTTTTCGTCGTTGTCTTCCTTGTATCGCTTGTGTCTCTTTGTCAGGTCCCCTTAATAAGTACTTGCTTTTCGTCTATCCCATATGTTACTAAAATCAAAATTATGCCAGAACTTTCAATGAAAGAATTTTTAGAAGCCGGGGTTCATTTCGGACATCAAAGAAGTCGATGGAATCCCAAAATGAAAGCCTTTATTTTTGGAGAGCGTGATGGGGTTCATATCATCGATCTTCAAAAAACAGTCGATTTATGTCGAACTGCCTGTGATTTTGTAAAATCTGTTACTGAGCAAGGACAAAAGATTTTATTTGTGGGCACCAAAAAACAAGCCCAAAGAATTATTAAAGAAGAAGCGACCCGAGGCGGCATGTTCTTTGTTGTAGACCGTTGGCTTGGGGGGACGCTGACCAATTTTAAAACCATTCGTGCGGGGATTAATCAATTAAAACGAATTGAAGACATGGAAGCCAAAGGCATCTTTAACGCCCTTAAGAAAAAAGAAGTATCACGGTACAAAAAAGAACATCAAAAACTTTTAAAAACATTTGAAGGCATTCGTGAGATGAAAAAAATGCCAGGCGCGGTATTTATAGTGGATCCACATAAAGAAAAAATTGCAGTTGCAGAATCTAAAAGACTTGGGATTCCTGTCATTGCAGTCGTTGATACCAACTGCGATCCCAACGATGTAGACTACATTATTCCAGGTAATGACGATGCCTTAAAAGCCATTCGTCTTTTTTCCAGGCTTGTTGCAGATGCTTGTTTGGAAGGACGTGAAGCTTTTGAAAAACAAATACGTAAAGACGAACAAGATTTAAAAGGCTCCGAAGAAGTGGAAGAAAAAGAAGCCACAGCAGAAGCCGTTTTAAGCATTCAAGAAGAACCTGTCATTGTCATTACAGAAGAAGCAGCAAAATCCAAAGAAGATATTACGGAAGCCAAAAGTCCCAAAGCACCAAAAGGTAAAAAAGCGTGACGGTTACAGCGGATCACGTTAAAAAACTTCGAGACAAAACCGGAGCCCCCATGATGGATTGCAAAAAAGCACTCCAAGAAACAGCGGGCGACTTCGAAAAAGCCATTGATTTTTTAAGAAAAAAAGGGGTTGCCGATGCCGCGAAGAAAGCAGGGCGCATTGCAGCAGAAGGCATTGTTCATGCCTATATTCATGGTGGGGGTAGAATTGGCGTTTTGGTGGAAGTCAACTGTGAAACAGATTTTGTGGCCAGAAACGAAGATTTCCAGGCTTTTGTAAAAGATGTTGCCATGCATATTGCAGCTGCCCAACCTTTATATGTCGATACCTCAGAGGTCCCACAACATGTTTTAGATCGCGAGCGGGAAATTTATCAAGACCAAGCCAATTCCTCTAAAAAGCCAGCCAATGTGGTTGAAAAAATTGTAGAAGGAAAAATTCAAAAGTTTTATGATCAAGTTTGTTTACTCAGGCAACCTTTTATTAAAGATCAAGACAAAACCATTTCAGATCTTTTAAAAGGACTTATTGCAAAGCTCGGAGAAAATTGTTCAATCCGTCGATTTGTCAGATTCCACTTGGGAGAGGGGATTGAAAAGAAAAAGGAAGACTTTGCCGAGGAAGTTGCCAAGCAAATTAAACAATAAGCTTCATGCATACGCGAAAATCTAAAAGTACCAGTTCTAAAAAACCTAAACATCAAAGAATTCTTTTAAAATTAAGTGGAGAGGCTTTAAGTGGAAAGCAACGCTTTGGCATTGATGAAAATGTTTTGCCAACCATTGCTGCTGAAATTAAAGAATTGTGGGAACTTAAAATTCAAGTGGCCATTGTGATTGGGGGGGGGAATATTTTTCGAGGCCTTCAAGCAAGCTCCAAAGGGATGGACCGCGCTTCTGCAGATTATATTGGCATGCTTGCCACCACCATTAATAG
>MGRI01000024.1:0-327 GCA_001798105.1 Deltaproteobacteria bacterium RIFCSPHIGHO2_02_FULL_40_11 | reverse complement strand
AAGGTGTTTTTACGCGGGTTTTGTCTGCCATTGATATGCAACAACTTGCAGAGCCTTATATTCGAAGACGTGCAATTCGCCATTTGGAAAAAAACCGAGTCGTTATTTTTGCAGCGGGAACAGGGAACCCTTATTTTACAACAGATACCGCAGCTGCGCTTCGTGCCATGGAAATTGGGGCAAGTTGTATTATGAAAGCCACGCGCGTGGATGGCGTGTTTGATAAAGATCCCCTGAAATATAAAGATGCCAAGATGTTTAAAAAACTTTCTTATATTCAAGTGCTTCGAAAAAAACTTTCCGTGATGGATTCTACGGCGATTTCCT
>MGRI01000023.1:6101-15503 GCA_001798105.1 Deltaproteobacteria bacterium RIFCSPHIGHO2_02_FULL_40_11 | reverse complement strand
AATTCACAATTTCAGGAGGGATGGGGGCTGCTTCCTTTTGTTCAAACAAATCTCCCTCGCTTTTTAACTGATGTAAAACTTCGGTGCGATCAATGCTTACGTTTTCGTCCACCATCATGTGTGGAATGCGATAAGGTCTGCCTTCGATTGTAACTGGTTTTGTATAATTGCGTTCATCAAAACCTGGATCCCCAATTCGGCTTCCGAAAGGTTGGGCCGCTGCCATTGCGGTCAGTGTCCATTGGTTTTGACCGGGTAAGAATGGCAAAAAAGGCGTGCTCGTTAATTTTAAAGCATAAAATGTTTTTACCGTTGGATCTTTTTGAATCGCCACAATAAAATTTGAAGCTTCAATGGGCGTGTAAGGACTAATTTTTCTGCGAGCGCCTTCAACGCCCCATTGTGTATAAAAAACTGTAAAATCAATTTCTTGGGGTGCAACCTGAATATATCCATTTTGAGGGGATAATTCTTCATAGTGTACGCTTTCTAAAAGGGACCGATTTAAATTTTTAAGGGCCGTGACATAGGCCAGATGGTGAAAATTTTGGGGATGATCCCTGAGGGGCGTTGAAATATGGGGCATTTGGTTTTCAAAATTTGAATCTTGTGTGTGCCAGCTTGCGGGTGGGATATTTGATGTTTCGTAAGGTAGGTTCGCATTCATGGCGCCGACCAAGGTTCCTGGGCGATTCTCAAAGTAAGTGTTATAAAGCATTCGGGAACGGTTCCAGTGCTTAATCAGATCTCTTCTCGATTCTGCAGCATTGTAAATATTAAATTCATTCCATTGATTATTGGCACGTGTAAATTGGGAAGCGGACATGTTTTCGAGGGCATTCAAAATAGGCGCGGCAACCGGTGCAAATAAACTAATGCTCGCAATAAATGCGTCTCCGCCGGGAACTGTTGCAAATGTTGCAGGTAGGTTTTGAGCTTCACAAGCTTTAAAGGTTTGTGGGTTTTCTCCAAAAACATCCCCAAAGCAGTAGCTGGGGGCGATTCCAGGAAAAGCTTGGGTCCACTCCCTGCCACTTCCCAATGCCAAATTTCTTTGGCCGCGAACGCCAAAGTGTGGATTTCTGGGATCTGGGAAATATTGATGCCTGTCGTTAAATGCGACCCAGTAATTATACATAAAACTTTTCCAGTTTTTTTGAAGTTCGTAATTTTTCCAGCCGATCATGTTTAAAATTCGGGCTTGTTCGGCGGCTGCGGAAAGGGCGGCCAGGTCGGCTGCGTTTTGAAGATTGATTTTATGATGCACCAGCATGCCGATATTAATGGCCATGCCAAAAAACATAAAAATCATGGAAAACATGAGAAGGGCAAAGATGGCAACTTGGCCCCGTGTATTTTTTAATTTGATTTTAATCTTTGACATCGGTCTTTTCCACGCACGTTCAACTTTTTTAAGTATAGCATGATTTGACAGAAGTTCAATTCTCCGTACAATTGAAAGTAAGCGCGCGTGCGCGTCGTCGTTGAACGTATTTTGAAAGGAGCTCTTTTATGTCATTTCGTTTGTTTCATTTTTTAAGTCTTTGGGTAAGTGTGTTTTTTTTAATTTCGTGTGCGGGGGAACAAGGAAGCCCTAGTTTACAAACCTCTGGGAGTACGCAAGAAAGTCAAAGTCCTTTTCAAGAAGGACGGTTTTTTACAGAAGGCGATGAGGTCAAAGCCCAGGATTTTGAAAGCATTGAAGTGGTTTCGGAAGTTGAAACAGAATGTATGGCCATGGCACAAGGGGAATTGAATTGCGAGGCGGTTGCAAAAGATTCAGATGACAAGGCAATTGAATTCAGTAAAGGAAAGCTCTTCTTTTTACGTCCGGGAGAGTACATTTTAAAAATGAAAGAACCTGGAAAAAGTGAAAGAACCGTTCAGGTAAAAGTTTTGCATAAAAACAGACTTTCAAAAATTAAATTTCAAGGTATCAGTTTGTCCCACATGTATGATGGCATGTATGAAAACCTCTGTCATTTCGATGCAAGGCCCATTTTGGAAAAACAATTTTATGCCATGCATTCGGAAAGTATGGCGTCTAGTAATATTTCGAGCCAAAAGTTGCGCCCGATGGTGAGTGTGTCTTGGGAAGTTTTGGGCGGCGAGTTTGTATTTTTAAAACATCGCAAGATGGGATACGCAGGCGGTGGGTATGGATATAGCGATGGATTTGGCTATGGCAGTGGCGGAGGAGGCATGGGGCAGATGAGTGAGTTCCACAAGGCCATTGTTTTTAAAGACAAGGCCATTTACACCATTCGCGCCACGATGAAAACGCCAGAAGGTTTAAAATTTGAAGCTTCGATGGAATTAGATACGGCTAAAAAATATGATGAATTTGGAGATCGCGTGCAAGCTTCTATTTTATTAGAGGGCTCGAACTTTTATGTAAATGAAAAAATTGCGCTCACTGCCAAGATTGAAATAAAAGACGAAGCGCTTCACGAAGAAGATTTGATGTTTATGTGGATGGTGCGGCAACCTGCTTATTACAATGAAAGTCAGTATGATCCGACTGCTCCGCAAGAAAGCGGCACGCAGTATGAACTTGAAAATGAAAATTCTAAAGAAGCTCGAATTAATTTTTTAAAAGCAGGAAGCTATGAGCTTGTGCTTCAGGTATTTTTAAAAGGTGAAAACGATGCTTCAGGCATGATGCTCGATGAAGCGCGCCATCAGATGTATGTAAATACACTTCCACATTAAGACAGCGCTTGCTTTAAATCTGAAATTAAATCATCGACGTGTTCGATGCCAATTGAAGCGCGGATCAGGCCGTCGTCAATTCCTAATTTGGCGCGCACTTCTTTTTCAATCGATGCATGGGTCATAATCGCTGGATGTTCAATGAGTGACTCCACACCGCCTAAACTTTCTGCCAAAGAAAAGAGGTGTGTTTTTTTCAGAAATTTTTTAGCTGAGGGCAAGCCACCTTTAACCACAAACGTAATCATGCCACCAAACCCCCGCATTTGTTTTTTGGCAAGTGCATGTTGGGGATGGTCTTTTAAGCCGGGGTAAGTCACTTTTTCAATTTTGGGGTGGCCTTTTAAAAATTCTGCAATTTTCATGGCATTTTCTTCATGACGTTTCATGCGTAGCGCCAGGGTTTTAACCCCTCTGAGGGTGAGCCACGCGTCAAAAGGGCCAGGGACAATGCCTGTTGAATTTTGAATAAAGTGGAGTTTGTCGATCAAGGTTTTATCGTTGGTCATGACAGCACCCCCCACAACATCGCTATGGCCATTGATGAATTTTGTCGTGGAGTGCAAGACAATATCACTTCCCAAATCCAGGGGATTTTGAAAGTAAGGACTCATAAAGGTATTATCGACAATACTGAATAGTTTTTTTTCTTTGGCGATTTTTGCTGCGGCTTCAATATCGATGAGTTTTAAAAGCGGATTGGTGGGGGATTCTATCCAAACGGCTTTTGTGTTGGGGCGAATGGCTTTTTTCAAGTTTGAAATATGTGTCATGTCGATAAATGAAAATTCTAATCCATGCTGTGTCATGACTTTTGTAAACAGGCGATACGTCCCGCCATACACATCATCGCAACAAATAATGTGATCTCCCGTTTTAAAAGCATGCATGATGGTTGTCATGGCGCCACAGCCTGAAGCAAAGGCCAGGCAATATTTTGCATTTTCAAGGGCTGCTAAACAATCTTGAAGTTTGGTGCGTGTGGGATTTGAGGTTCTGGAATATTCATAGCCTTTGTGTTCGCCAGGACCCGTTTGCACATAGGTAGACGTTTGAAAAATAGGAGGCATGATGGCGCCTGTGGTTGGGTCTGGGGCTTGGCCTGCGTGAATGGCTTTGGTTTCAAATTTCATTATTTGAGCCTTTTTGAATAATACGACAATAAATCAATTTTTGTAATGAGGCCATGAATCTTGTCACTTTCATAGACCACGACAAATTTATTTTGATCAATAATGTCTGCTACTTTTTGAACCGTTTCATCTAAAGAAACTTGATAGAAATTTTTCGTAATCATTTTTTCAATGGGGTCGTCCGCTTTATGATGATGGTCTACGAGGTGATGTAAAAGATCAGCTTCTGTGACAATCCCTAATAATTTTTTGCCATCCAAAACGGGGATTTGAGAAAACCCGCGCTCTCGGAATGTTGTAATAATGGTTTGAAGGGTATCTTTTTTCTTGGCTGTAAAAACCTCTGGATATTCCATGTTTTCTAAAATATCTCGAACCAGTCCCAGTTCTACTTTACTTTCCAGAAAACCATTTTCGCGCATCCAGTCATCGTTAAAAATTTTACTTAAGTATCGATCGCCGGAGTCGGGTAAAAGAACAATAATGTTTTTTTCAGAATCTATTTTTTGCGCGTATTTGATCGCCCCACAGACGGCAGCGCCACTGGAGCCCCCCACAAATAAACCTTCTTGGGTGACCAATTTGCGTGTCATTTGAAAGGCTTCTTTGTCTGTCACTTGAACGACATCATCTACCACTTCAAAATGCATGGTGGTGGGCAAAATATCTTCCCCAATGCCTTCAATTTTATAGGATTTGGCTTCCCCCATTTTTTTTGTTTTAAAATATTCTAAATAAATAGAGCCCACAGGGTCTACGCCCACAATTTGAATTTTTTTGTTTTTTTCTTTGAGGTATTTCCCGGCGCCACTAATCGTTCCGCCCGTTCCCATGCCGCAGACCAGGGCATCGATTTTGCCATCTGTTTGTTGCCAAAGTTCGGGCCCGGTTGAAAGATAATGGGCTTTGGGGTTATCGGAATTAAAATATTGATTCGAATAAAATGAATTCGGCGTTTCCTCGGCCAATCTTTTTGCAACACTGTAATAAGATTTTGGATCGTCAGGTGTCACTTCTGTGGGGGTAATAATGACACGCGCGCCAAAGGATCTTAGGTTTTGAATTTTCTCCTGGCTCATTTTATCAGGCATGACAAAAATGGTTTTATAGCCTTTGACAGCGGCACAAATGGCAAGCCCAAAGCCTGTATTGCCCGAGGTGGCTTCAATAATCGTGCCGCCGGGTTTTAAAAGACCTTTTTTTTCTGCTTCTTCAATGATGAAAACCCCAATACGATCTTTGACCGATCCACCCGGGTTTAAAGATTCTACTTTGGCATACACATTGGCTTTGAGTCCCTTTGTAACTTTATTGAGACGGACTAAGGGCGTATTTCCAATGACATTTAAAATATTTTCTGAGACCTGCATAAATAATTTCGCCCGTAGGCTATTGGATTTGGAAAAACGTGTCAATGTCTTGTTGACGAAAAGAGACATGTTCTAGACGCGGAAGTAAAGCGGAGCGTGGCGCCGTGCCGCAAGGCACGCCGCCACGCGAGCCATGAAGCGTCAGAACATGTCTCTTTTTGTGAACTTGATATTTACGAATGTTCTTGATACGCATGAAGCCGTTTTAAAACGGCATTGGTGAGTTCGATTGGGTTTTCGGAATAGGGGATGTGGACTTGATCTAAGAGCGATTTTATTTTTTGAAGATCGACTTTTGTTTGAGAAAGTTCATAGCTCAGCTTTAAAAGAAGATCCTTTTCATGGGCCATACACAAACTGTAACAGATGAGACCTTTTTCTTCAAAATATAAACTGAAATCCAAGCTTGCCGAAGGGGGGATGGCTCAAGTGTATTTGGCCTCTGCCACGCTTGGAGGAATTTCAAGGTCTGTCGTTTTAAAGCAAATTTTACCTTCGTATCAGAAACATTCTGGCTGGAAAGAAGCCTTTACACAAGAAGCCAAAGTAATGATGCTGCTGCATCATTCCAATATTGTTCAGGTCTATGATTTTGGAAAAGATATGTTGGCGTTGGAATACATCGAAGGGGGAACACTTTTAGATGTATGGCAAGAGGCAGGCCCATTACCCGAAGAAATTGTCCTTTATGTGGGGTGTGAAATCTTAAAAGGCTTAAAACATGCCCATGGCAAAGGCGTGGTTCACTGTGATTTAAGTCCCTCAAATATTTTAATTTCTCGATCTGGAGAAGTGAAGATATCCGACTTTGGAATTTCAAAATTAAAGGCATTCGGTCATCCTGAGGGCAATTCGAGATTCTTCGCGCCTTCGGCGCTCAGAATGACAGCTTCCAAGAAAGAAAAAGTTCGATTTGTTCCCGGAAAACCCGCTTATATGGCGCCAGAAGTTCAAGCAGGGGAAGAGCATAGCCCACAATCTGATATTTATGCTTTGGGGAAGATGCTTCAAGAAATTTCAAATTGTCCAGAGGCTGCCTATCTTCAAAAAGCCGTGTCTTACAATCCCAGCGATCGCTATCTTTCGGCGAAAGACTTTGAAGCAGATTTATTGCGTATTCTTAAAGAAAAATATCCAACCCGCACGTATCTTCATTTCGAAGCCTTTTTAAAAAGGCTGCCCAGTTTTTGTCCTCGAAAAACATTGGTTTCCCATACGGCATTTGATTTGAAAGTGGCCCCCAAAAAATATAGCTGGGCTTGGGGGATGGCTTTATTGCTTTTATTTTTGGGTGGGGTGGGATTTAAAGACCAGCCCAGTGGGACACTCAATATGAATACACAGCCCTGGAGCCATGTGTATGTGAATGGGGTTTATTATGGAGAAACCCCTATGCTGAATGTCAACCTTCCGATTGGGCACCACCAAATTCAATTTAAAAATAAAAACATGGGATTTGAAAAAACACGCGAGATTACGATTCATCCCAATCAGACTTCCAAACTCATTGTGACGAACGAGTAGCCGATACTTGACTTTTCCTAAAAACATACTACAATGTAGTTACAATGTTGTTTGAATGGGATCATCAGAAGAATAGCTTAAATTGTAAGAAACACCGTATATCATTCGAGCTCGCAGCAAGTATTTTTGATGACCCCCTTCATCTTTCGGTTCCGGACGAAAAAAGACATGCTGAAGAGAGGTGGATTACTTTGGGGCGGTCAGCGACCGGAGAGCTATTATTGGTGGTTATACATACATATAAAGAAACCTTAGAGCATGAAATTATTCGTATCATTTCTGCTCGTAAAGCTACAAAAAAGGAGAAGAAACACTATGAAGAAGGAATATAGTTTTAAAAATGCCGTTCGAGGGAAGTTTTATCGGTCTAAAAAAATTCAAAAAACCTTAAGGATTGATAGCGATATTCTTGATTTTTACCAAGAACTCGCGAAAAAAGAAGGAATTCCGTATCAAACCTTGATCAATCTAACCCTTCGTAAATTTTCAGGAGAAGGTGGGGAATTGGTTATTTCATCTAAGAAAAAAGCAGTTGGGGAATAATGCTGAATTTGAGTCCAGTTTTGTATTTCATGCCTTTGAAAAAAAGACCCGAACGCGCCATAGCGTTATAAGCAAAAAAAATAGTCACTCGTTCAACTCTTATGCTGTAAACTTGCGAGCTTTCATCTAATTTTAATTTTTCAAAACAAAAATACAAGTTATTTCAATCGTTTATATATTTTTCTTTTTTATGATCTATGGCATTTTTTTTGCAGGATATAAGATTGAGGCGTTCATATGATGTTTAGAAAATTTTTATCAGGGGCTGTTTTAATCGTTGCTCTATTCTTTGTGGCTGGCTGTGGACAATATGACAATAATCAAGGCGAAAATGCTGTTACTTACGCATCGGATCAAGGGTATCATTTTAACCCGTATCCATCACAAGAAACACCGAGAACATTTCCAACGGGATCCAATAATGATGCTTATAGTTGTAACGATTTGCAGTATTTTATCAATACAGCAACTTCCTATGAAGCCTGTAACACATGGCTTCTACAACTGATGGATCAATGTAATATTCAATATGTTATGAATCCTTGCGCGAAGTATCAAAAAACTACGTATAACCCTTATCCTTCTGATACTTTCCCTGGAAGTACGACGGATTCGTGTCGAACGGATGCAGATTGCTCTGGTGGCTTACAGTGTTTCCCCGGAACCTGGGCGTATTTACCGGATGGAAGCACGCGATATTTTGGTTCAAGCTGTGGTATTATAAATTAAAAAATCCCATCTTCATTTTAAAGAGAGAATCGTGGGGACGACTAATTTAAGATCAAATTTTGTAAAAGGTAAAAAATCTCGGTCTCTTGATAATAAGCGCCATTCTATGATCCATGCAGGATTGGGCAATCATGACATCTGCTAATCTATCTTTTCTGCTGTCAGTATGGCTTTTAATTTTTCATTTTCCGACACAAAATTGCAGATTTATTTTTTGCTTTTTGAAGATAAGCGTCTTGCCGAGAGCCATATTCTTTTAAGATTCCATCTAAAATAGTGCATGCTTTTTGAGGGGCGGTTTGAAAGAGGACATACGCTTCTAAATACAGGCGCCTTATTTTTTCTTTTTGGATTTGAATGCCATGATAGTGGTGCAAAAGATCCGTGGCTTCTTTTCTGAGGGCTGGATTTTTATGGTTTTTTGAAATTTCCAGCATGAGTTGAATGGCCTTAGAAATTTTTCCTTTTGAAAAATACAGTTTTGCTTTTTCAAAAGACGTCATGGGTGGGAGGGTATTTTTGAGGGGCTCTATTTTAGGTTTTGTTTCTTTGGGCTCACCGAGAGGATAGGCAAGTGGGGCGGGTGCGTTTTGATGATTTTGGATCACAAGTCCCAGTGCCACCAAAATGAGTATTACAGAAAAGAAAACAAAGAGTCGATTTTCTTTGAGCCATGTCCAAAAAGAGAAGGTTTCATTTTCAAAATTTGGAAGTGTTTTTTCTTCAAGAAATTTCATAATGCACCTTGCAGTTGAATGAGAATCGGGGTTGCAATGAAGATCATGGTTGCAGGTAAAATCAAAAGAAAAAGAGGAAGAAGCATTTGAAGTTGTTTTTTGTATATGAGGCGTTCTTTTTGATGTGTGTAAAACAGAAAAATACTTTGGGATTGCTGTGTTAAAAGGTCTGCAATGGAAATCCCTTGTTTAAAACTTAAGATTAAGGTTTGGCAAAAGGTTTCAATGATAGGCATGGGCGGGAGTGCATTTTGAAAACATTTCAGCGCTTCTTCTTTTGATTTCCCCAAACGAAGCTCCGATAAAAAAATACCCCATGCATGCGAAATATCGCTTTTGGGCCATTTTCTTTGAAGCGCTTTCAGCGTGTCTGTGAGAGAGAGTCCCGAGCGTACGCTGACGGCAATGAGCATGAGCCAGAATGAAAATTCTTCTAAAAGACTAAGATTTTTTTGATCCATAAAAATGCTCCCAGTTCTAAGACAAGGGCAGTCGTAAATCCGACCCACCCCGTCCATGTGTGAAAGGTTTCAATGAGAAGATTTTGATCCAAAAGGCAAAAACACAGTAAAACAAAAAATGGAATGCAAATGGCAGTTATGGCTTGGGCTTTAAGCGGAAAGGTGAGTGTTGATAGGCGCTCTTTTAGATTTT
>MGRI01000023.1:1365-5950 GCA_001798105.1 Deltaproteobacteria bacterium RIFCSPHIGHO2_02_FULL_40_11 | reverse complement strand
TTGTTTGGGGGCATGCCCCGCTTGAAGAAGCGTAGAAAATTGTAGCATGAGTTGCGCTTCATTTTCTAAAAAAAAGGTTTGATGTTTTTGATCGAGGCTAGATTTTTGAAGCCACATCCAGCGCTGATGGCCCCACTTCAGCGCATGATACAGCCCGAAAATAGTGCAGATCGTGAGAATGAGAGTGATCAGATCAAAGAACCACATATGTTGGAGAAGAGACCTTGCAGAGATCGTGCCAAGTTGAAGCTAGCCCCGGAAGAGAGACATGGTTTTACTTCATGGCTCGCGTGGCGGCGTGTCTTGCGACACGGCGCCACGCTCCGCTTTACTTCCGTAAAACCATGTCTCTCTTCCGGGGCTGATTTCAATGCTTTTACGAACGAAAATATCTTGTAAATTTTATGGTTTGGCAACGTTGGGGCTGCGGTTTTTTTAGAAAAATACCGCAGAAAATCGATAAAAATCCCAAGACGGCTAAAAAGGCGTTGAATTCTCCAAACAAATGCATGGCGGATCTAAAAACCAAGTGATGGGTTTTGGCCTGTGCATAGGCTTGCAGTGCCTCGTCATAAAACCCCTGGTTCTCTAAAGACTGTGCTTTGGCAATCTGTGTGGCCTGGCTTTGGTGAATGGAACCCAAAAGCATTAAAAACACAGCAAAAAGTAAGGTTATGGCAAATACGGTCCGTTTCATACGCCTTCACAAAGATACAAATTTTGTGCCAGAGGGGGGCACAAAAAAACATGTGTAAATTCAATGGGTTTTAAGAGTGCGGGGTATGGCAGGGTGAAGATCTTGTGTGCAAATTGACAAAAAATGTCACTTCTGCGTTTGGACCCTGTAATTGGGTTCTGCGTATTGGACGTATTTGGATTGGGTCAGTGTGCGAATGGCTTCTTTCACTTCAAATTTTCCCTTCCAGTGATAGACCTGAATGCTTTGGATATAGGTTTCCGAAGTTACGCCTAAGGATTTTTTAAAGCCTTCGATGACCGATTTTGGGGTATCGGGCTTAAATTTTAAAAGAACTTCACCTGGAGCGTAATCTTTTGCTACGGGTTTTTGATCTTTTGACGGGGCATTTTTTAAAGTAGCTTTACCCTGAAGCATCTCATTTTTTGGCGAAAGTGTTTGTTTCGAGGTTTTCATCACAAAAAGTATCCCTGCCATCACGGTTATTAATAGGATTAAAAATAGTCTTAATTTATAAAAATTCATTGTACCTGCTTTCGTAACGCACGAACCAATTCGTCCAATGCATTTTTGGCTTCAGATTGAATAAAAATATTTTTTAAAGTTTCCATGACAACATTTAAAGGATCAATGCGAACATAAATATGAAAAAGAATGACTGAGCGGTTGGGGTCCACAAGACCATTTTCTTGTACATAAGGTTGAATAAAGAATTGTCCATTATTCATAACGACCCCTTTTTGGACAAATTGGGGATCTTCTTTTAATTCAGGCTCTATTTCCCAGGCCACCGTAAAGCAAGGAAGTGTGACTTCTCCAAACGTTTTTTCTTCGCGGGTCATTTCATATCGAAGCGTATGAGTGAATTCCACTTGAGCAATTCGAACCCGAGCATATTGGAAGGCAATATTATGGGGTTGAACCTGATTTTTGTGTCTGAGCTCTTCGGGGGTCAGTTCATGGCTTTCTAAAAAAATAGTGGGTGCATAGGTGTGAAAGTTTCCTAGGTTTTGAAATAAGCGATATATTTTTTCTGAAGATCCTTCGGCCAGCGTTAAAGCAACCCCTTCAATCACTTGAGGATCTTTTTGATTGGCATATTGTCCGTAAATTTGTTTTCGAATCAGCGTTTTTTGGTGTTTGGAAAGTTCCAGGCCTTGGTGTTGATCTTCTTGGATTTCAATTTCATGCTGGATCATGCGATTCAATTCTTCAGGCGCATATCTGGGGTTTGAAAAGACTTCCAGTGGCACTTCGCCCATTTCAATTGTAGCCCTCGAAAAAAGTTTATCGGAAGTGATGACTTGGTCTGTATGATACAATTCTTCGATAAATGTGGGGAGGTGCATGAAAAGGCTATTTTTTAAATGAATGAGATTATCTGTTGTGGACAAACCCACGCGTGCCCAGGACGAAAACACAACAACGCATGCATGCAAGAAAAAGCGATAGGTCCAAAAGTTTAAGTATTTTTTTTGATATAAGTTTACAAGCATTTCAATCTACTGTCTGACAACGGCAACCATGTTTTGCATAAACTTTCGACCTTCTGCTTCACGAAACATGACAGTGAGTCCTGTTAAATCTGCGTAATCGGGGTCAATGCGTGTATAGGTGTGATAAATGGCAAGGACACGGTTGGTGTCCACCGATTCATACCCATTTTCATCTTTGGCAATATAAGGTTCCAGCGTTAAGTAACCATCCATGACCAGAACATCTTTTTGGCCAAACTTTCCATTGTGACCAATAATTTTTCCTGTTTTTTGATCAAAAATGGGTTCAAACCGACCATCGTCTACAAATCTGGGATCAACCCGCCAGGCACTTGTGATGCCTGGAATCACTTGTTTTGTTTTCCCTTCTTTTGTATTCAATTCAACTTCTGTTAAGTATTGTGTGGCGTCGTTAAACGCTGTGTATTCAAATTCGTAAGATGCAATTTTAAAACGTGCAAATAAAAATTGTTCATGCGGCTTGGCTTTGAGCCTTCGATGAGGTGCCGCCAATTCTTCAGCGGTTAAAACATGAGAATACAAAAAATAATTGGGCATGAGTTCCATGTAGCGGTCTCTTTGTTTTAAAATATCGTACACTTGATAAATATTCATGTTGTTGACGATGGCAATGCCTTCGACTTCATCTGTTTGAGAGTCGTGTTTTAAGGGATATTTTCCCAACACATCTTTTCGAACCGTTTCTTTTTCTTCTGAGGTCAGGGGTCTTCCCAATTCTTTTTCTTTTTCTTGTAGAAGGGTGGTGAGCCTTTGTTTTTGTTCGCCACGCGTATAGCCCACAAAATTTCTGGCATCTTCAGTGGCTTCTTGAATGAGCTGTTTCTTTTTGGCGCGATCATTTGGATCTAAGTATTCATCCGGCACAAAAGGATCAATTCCGCCCGCCCAAAGATATTCGTCAATGGTTTCTAAAATAATTCTTTGAATTTCATTGGGTGCCCAAGTGGTTTGGGGAAAATAGCCCCCTTGTGAGCGTTGGTTGCCGTAGCGAAAAACGGCAATGGTTCCAGCCTCGAGCTGCTTTCTTGTGACAGCTCCCTTTTGTTGTCCGCCGGCATCGACGGCGTCTAAGGTATACAGTTGGGATCTCACAAGCGAAGGTTGGAAATAATCATCTAAATAGTGTTTGGTTTTATTTGTCTCAATGGGAAGCGTTGCATCTTGTCCATAGGCACTGGCCAAACTCAATCCAAAAATAATGGATACAATCAGTAAAAGGCGAAGTTCTTTGTTATAAATCATATTTATCCTCCAGAGAGTTTTAAAAGTTTAATGAGTAAAATGAGAGCATTTTCAAGTTCTGATTGTTGTTTGTGATGGGGCGTAATCAGCTGCTTCAAGAAAATACCGGTTGTTTGAAATTGATGATGCGCCAACATGTTTTGTGTGAGTTCAAAGATTCGTTCCATTTGACCGTTTTTAATCAGATGAGTCAAGAAATTTGTCTTTGCATATTTTTTAGACTGAATGGCATTCAGGTCCAAGATGAATTGGCTGATATGGGAAATCATGTCTTCATTTAAGAAATCTGAGAGTGTTTTCAAAAACTGCGTCAGCGCTTCAGGATGTTTTTGACTTAAAGAAAAAAGTGTTTGAATGACAGGGTCGATCGGGCGTTGGAGGGGGGCGTTTAAAAGCGTATCTTTCGTAAATAGAATCAGATCTTCTTTATTGGGCGCAGAAAGCTTTAAGAGTTGTGCTGTAAGGTCAGGTAAATCATTCGGGTGTGATGTGATATGCACTTGGTGCGTGAGCCCCAGTTGTAAAAGACGCGCATCCTGCGACGTATAGGTTCGATCGAGCCATTCCAGTAAGAATTTTTTGGGTTCACTTAATGTTAAAAAAGTCAAAAGATGTCCAATGGGTTCAGGTGTTTTTCCAAGGAACGCAAATGTTTCTAAAGTTTTCTGTAAAAAACCTGTTTCATTGAAGTGCACAAGAAGCGGCATGAGCTGTGTAATGGGCTGTGTGCTTTCAGAGGCTCCTGCATTAAATTTCCCAGAATGGAGGGATTGTATGAGGCGAAAGACGCGCGCATCTTGATTTTCAAAGCTCATGGCTTTCACAAAAGGAACGAGGACATCTCTGAGTGTTTCTAAAAAGTTTTCTTGCGTTAAAAGCCTTTCTAAAACTTGCATGTTTTCAACGACGGCAATGAGGGTCATTTGATCCTTCATGGGAAGATAAGTTCCAAATCCATGAATTAAAGGATCCACCGTATGATGCAGCCAAGAAGCGCCCGAATGAAATTGATCCAGCGATCGTAAAAATGCATCTACAGGGCGGTTAAATTCAAACAGATCTTTTAATAAAGTTTGCACCAACTGATTTGCAATTTTAAGGCCGCCATCTAATTCTAGGTTTAAAAGCA
>MGRI01000023.1:0-1321 GCA_001798105.1 Deltaproteobacteria bacterium RIFCSPHIGHO2_02_FULL_40_11 | reverse complement strand
TTCAAAAAGAGGGGTATGAATGCGTGTGACAATGGTTCGAACCTTTTGGGTTAAGAAAGTACGATATGCTTCTAAAAGGCCAGGTAAAACCGTGTCTCGAAACTCTTTTTCTTTAATGCGAAGCAGTCTACGAATTTCCCGGGCGTTCCATCGGGGTTGGTCTGGATTTTCGGGATCTCTTTCTTCTTCAAGTGCTTGTTTTGTTTTGTAGACAAAGGCTCTGACATGTTGGGTTTCATAATCTGAGAGAAATTCACTAAAAAGACCGGGCGGATTGCCTGAGGTATACGTTTTAATTTTTTCTTCAATGGAAAGGGCGTGAAATTCAGGCGACATTAAATCGTGATAGGCAAGATTGGTAAAAAAACTATACACAGTTAATACGCGGGAAGCTTGTGAGTCAGGGCCTAAATCTGGATTGGCATCAAAGGCTTTTTTAACGCCTTGCAGAAATTCATCTGCAGAATAGAGAAAGTTTCTGTGTTGATCGGTTTCATCTTCTTCAAATTTTCTGTGAAGCGTGGAGATCAGTTTTACCATACTTACGAGATCATTTTGAGGATGGCGGCTGAGAACTTCTTGGGAAGCTTCAATTTGCTCTGGCGTTAAATTTTGGGGTTCATTTCGAAGCTTATACATTCTTTCTTCGGTTAAGTACGTTGCTGTAGAATGGTTTAAGAGATCTTCTAAAAGCCCCACCAAGCGGTCCAGCTTGCCTTCAAGGCGCAGGGTAAAAAGTGTTTTTAAAAGATATTCTGGAAAATTTTTATAATTCAGCGCGTAGAGATCTTCCCAAACCAAATGCGAGCTTTCGATGGGAAGGGTAGAGAGCTTGGTTAGGGTTTGGACCAAAATTTCAGCACCCGTCAGGCCATTTTTTTCGGTGCGCAAAAAATCATGTAACGACAAAAGCAAGTTTTGAAAATCGCCTCTGAGGAGGGCCTCATGGAAGATGCGTTTTAAGCCTTCAATGTCTGGATACGATGTCATTTCTTTTAAAAGGGGCATAAATTTTAAATCGTCATTTAAAATTTCTGTAAGGAGCGGTTTTAAGGTTTTGTGAAAATCCGGGGCTTCAATAAAGTTGGTAATCAATGTAGAGACCATCTCTAAAAGTTGCCTCAAATTTCCATTTTGGATGAGGGTTTCCAGAAGATCTAAAAGTTCTTGTCTGAAAACGGGGTTATTGCCAAAGAGGTCATTATAGAGGCCCACAAAAATTTCTGTATTTTTGGGGTCGTCCAGAACAACCGCTTGTAGGCCATTTAAGCCGCCTTGATGATTGAGACAGAGAAAGAGTTTTCGAAAGTCCTCAATACTG